>JAAZLZ010000235.1 GCA_012799075.1 Bacillota bacterium | reverse complement strand
CATATCTTGCGCGGAGCCGCCTATGGTCTTTTCTCCGGGGCCCAAGGTTACATTGCTTTGATGGGTAATCCCAACAGCCATCGGGTGGATCAACAGGTCGGCTACCTGGGCGAAGGCCTCGTCCTTGGGGCAACGGCCCTGGGACTGGGGACATGTTGGGTCGGGGGGATGTTCCGGGCATCCACGGCTGCGAAAAGTCTTGCTCCCATCCCCGGGCAGAAGGTATATGCCATCATTCCCTTAGGCTACCCAGCCTCCCGCCCGAGCTTTGGTCACCGCGTTCTCAAGGGTCTTGCCCGCAGCAAAAATCGAAAGGATCTGGCGGCCATCTGTTCGTCTCTGAACCATGCCCCTCCATGGGTCATAGCTGGCCTTGAGGCAGCTCGCCTTGCTCCTTCGGCCATGAATCGCCAGCCGTGGCGCTTTACTATCCAAGACGATCGGGTGATCCTGGCAACCGATGGAGGCTTTGATACTCCCATTGTTTCCAAGAAGCTAGATTGCGGCATCGCCCTCCTTCATTTTGAGCTTGGCGCCCGTAATGCCGGGTGGCAGGGCCGTTGGGAGTGGCTAGAGGATCCTGGGATAGCTGTTTTCCATCCATGAGACTGGGCATTCTATGACGAGAAGGGAGAGTTGCCAATGGTTGAGAAACCCTATAGCTATACCCTGACCGATGAGAAGTTGGTTGAGAGGATCTTGGAAGATGATAACGTAGGGATTAATCACATGGTGCTGCCTAAGGGTGCTGCCCTTCCCGAGCACTACTCGAATTCGCACGTCTACATGGTGGTTGTCCGGGGACGGGTCACCTTGCAGCTAGATGAGCAAGAAGAGCATTATTATCCTGCCGGAACCATTATCAACATTCCGTACCGGACCAAGATGAACGTGTTTAATCAAGACGAGGAGATCCTCGAGTTGTTCGTGGTGAAGGCCCCTAGTCCGAAGCATTTTAAGGGCTAGTCAGTAAAGCAGGAATGGGGTCTTTTGACGGTGCCAGGCAGTCATTAGATTCTTGGCGACTACTTGATTGGCCACTTTTTCCGGGATGGGGATAACCAGCAGGCTATCTTCCGGAGCTGTCTCCAGCTCCAGTCTCCCCAGCAGGGTGAGAAGTCTACAATTGATGTGACCGATGTTGATTGCTGCTGGCATCCCTCGACGCTGGTGTGGATGAGCACAGACAGGCAGTCAAAGATGCTCTTTCCATGACAGAGAGGCAAGATGGCCGCACCTCGGGACAATGGGGGAAGGTATGTCAGAAAAGGGGGGTAAACAACAATAAAGTTACAAAATAATACACAAACCCAGATCAAAAGGTAAAAAAGAAGGACAACTGATACGGAAGGTAGAAAGTGGGATCCAATAACTTTTTTGACCTGCATTTCTCCCATCCGCCGCGGGATGCTGGCTAAACTCTGACCATCCATGATTCGTGGAAAGACAGTCACGTCAAAACGAAAGGCAAAGACTGATGCGGGTGACGATCCATATGCCTGTCGGACTCGTCATCAACAAGGTGTCCACTCGAAGCGGGTTGGGATGGCCTAAGTACCTTCGACAGGCCGGGTCCGAAAGGGTCTATGTCGTTCCAACAAAGATGATCAACGAGATTACGTTGCTCTTTGGCGGGACATGCTGGCGGGGATTATTCGAGGGGACGCAATGTGATTCATCCGTAAACGTCAAACAGCCCTACCTTGTGAGAGTCCCTAGAACACGACTATTAGGCTCAGGCATCCTGATTAGTTGACACCGGAGACCCGAAATCGGTTCCCCGAGTCTGACCGATTCTGGCTTACTGACTACAAAGGCACATGTTTTCTGTGAGTGTGGCGCAGGCAAAAGCAGAGCTTATAGTCAAGCTTAGGACTACTGATGAAGCTGCTGGAGCGATGGATTATCGTTAATAGGTAGGTGGGGATACTGCTTACATCTGCTAGTTCCCAGTTCTGGGGGAAGTATTTGCCCGAAACTGGAGAGTCTCTTTCGCTTCTTGCCCATTCGCTCGATGTAGCGGTTGTGTTCCGGACTCTTTGTGATCTTGATGGGATGAGGCGCACTCTGGCTAAGTCCACAGAGACTTTGCTGACAGATGAACATCTGGATCGATTGGCAGTTCTAGCTATGCTTCACGACATTGGCAAAGCCAACCTAGGATTTCAGGACAAGATCCTGCCGGGACGTCCTGCTCGCGTTGGCCATATTCGGGAACTAGCACCTCTTTTCATTGATGAAAAGCTCCGCAAGAGGTTCTTGGAGTCACTTCCGCGAGGCATCGAGACATGGTTTTCTAGTACCGCTTCCGCTGACAGCTATTTTTTCGCGATCTTCTCTCACCATGGGCGTCCGGTGAGATTCCTGGACAGCAAATCCGGGACTTATTGGCTAGCTCGTGATAAGTGGTGGCACCATGACATATCTCGGGACCCTATCCAGGCTATTGCTGAAATATCTTCGTTTGCGGAAAAGGCTTTCCCCCGGGCATTTTTGACTTCAACCAGCCGATTGCCAGATGAACCTCGTTTTCATCATCGTTTTGCCGGGTTGGTGATGCTTGCCGATTGGCTCGGATCGCATAATCATTGGTTTCCTGTTCAGCGAGTGACAGCAGAAGAGCGGCTAACATGCAACCTCAAGGTTGCACCGGAGTTACTGCGGGCCGTGGGCCTGGATGCAAGACCTCTTTACCCGGCCTTGATGAACGCAGGTGACGGGTTTGAGTCTAGATTTGCGGAGTTTGGGCTTTCACCTCTTCCTTTGCAGGCAATAGTAGATGAACTGGATCCTAATGATTTGAGCACTCGCCTGGTAATTGCGGAATCTGAGACTGGATCAGGCAAGACTGAGGCGGCCCTTAATTGGTTCTGCAAGCTCTTTCTTACCGGGAAAGTGGATAGCCTGTATTTCGCCCTCCCAACTCGAGTCGCGGCGAGGGAGCTTTATGGGCGGATCAACAAGTATGTTGCGTCTTGGTTTCCTGACCCTGATTGCCGACCGGTAACATTGTTGGCCGTGCCGGGCTATGCCCAAGTAAATGGGCACTCCGTAAAGGAACTCATTCCTAATGCGGAAGAGGCCAATCTTTGGCAAGATGATCAGGAAACGCTCAACCTGGAGAGGCATTGGGCAGGGGCGAGACCCAAACGGTTTTTGGCTGCGACTATAGCTGTGGGCACTATTGATCAGGCCTTGCTTTCAATAGTGCAGACTGCTCATGCCCATTTGCGTTCGGTGTGTCTTGACCGAAGTCTGTTAGTTGTGGATGAAGTTCATGCTTCGGATCTATATATGTCCCGCCTCTTGAGGTCTCTACTGACTCATCACTTAGGAGTCGGAGGGTACGCCATGCTTCTTTCGGCAACGTTGGGATCACGGGCCCTAAAAGAGTATATTGAAATAACTGAGCCTAACAGCGTGCTACCCGATCTTCCGACGGCCATCAAGGCACCGTATCCTTCCCTAACGCTGTCCAGTGGGCAGATTGTGGCTACAGCATCATCGAAGCGGACCAAAGAGGTGCATTTTGACATACGGCAATGGGCCTTTCGTCCTGAAGAGATAGTGGATCAAGTCTTGGCTCCTGCTCTAAGAGCGGGGGCAAGGGTGCTGGTGGTGATGAATACTGTGGCTAGGGCTGTCAAAATGCTTCGCGCAGTGAAGGCGAGTCGCGGTATTGATGATGCCTGGTTGTTTAGATGCAAAGGGCGAATATGTCCGCATCATGGACGTTTTATGCCTGAGGATCGGGAAATCCTGGATGCGGCAGTGAGTGAACGATTGGGAAAGGGTAGTCTACCTGGGCCAGTTCTCTTAGTGGGCACCCAGACGCTTGAGCAAAGCCTTGATATTGATGCTGACCTGCTGGTTACGGATTTGGCGCCCAGTGATGTATTGCTTCAACGTGTTGGGCGATTACACCGCCACAATCGCATGCGACCTATTGGGTATGCCGATGCTCGCTGTGTTGTGTTGGTGCCTGATCGACCTTTGGAAATGGCCCTGGATAGCCGCGGTGAAGTGTCTGGTGACTTCAAACGTCTAGGTTATGGTAGCGTCTATGAGGATTTGCGTTCACTGGAACTAACCTATCGCACCTTGAAAGAGAACCCTGAAATTGTCATCCCTGATGACAACAGGTTTTTGGTGGAGAAAGCAACACACCCGGAAGCACTGGGTTTGCTTGCTGGAGGGCGTTGGGCAGAACATCGTAATCTGATCTATGGGAAAGGGCTTGCAAAAGAGATCGCTGCCAGCACGATTGCAAACATATTTGATGAGTATTTTGGACAAGTGGAGTTTATTGAAGCTGGTCGCGCGGTCGCCACTCGGTTGGGTGTAGACCAGCTGCATCTATCATTGAACCGTCAAGTTATGAGTCCGTTTGGAAAAACATTGGCCGAGATGGTGATTCCGGGTCATATGGCTCCGGATGAGTTGAATGACGGACTCATCACCGTAGAGGACGAAAGAGACGGGGCAATTATTCTGCGGTGTGAGGAACGCCGCTACCGATACAGCGAGTATGGATTGGAGGGAATATCGTGAATCTGCTGACCGATCCGCTGTTGCGGGTCGAGACTGAAAAGGGTATGGAGTATCTGAGCTTGCCCTCTCTCCTCGCCAAATTGGGCAAGAATGAGGTGCGCCATCTCGTCGGAATTCAAAGACATCAGCACGATGCTTTCCATGTCTTCCTCTGTTATCTGGCAGGCGCGGTCCTCGTCCGAGACGGGAGCTCAGATCCTGTGCAAAATGAGGATTTCTGGAGGGAAGGTTTAACGAAGCTGGCCGATAACGCCGGTCATGGGGCTTGGCAACTGGTTTCTGATGATGACTCAAGACCAGCCTTCATGCAGCCGCCATTACTAGGAGATAAGCGAAAGCCAACGTCCATAATGAATACTCCTGACGGACTGGACCTTCTTGTAACGGCGAAGAATCATGATATAAAACAGACACGAGCCGGAACGGCCCAAGTGGACACATGGATTTACGCTCTGATTAGCCTGCAAACCATGAGCGGTTTTTCCGGCAGGGGAAATCATGGGATATCACGCATGAATCGCGGATATGGCAATAGAGCGGTCGTGGAGCTAGTCCGCGACCGAAGGGGTGGACAGCGCTGGATTGATGCGGTGACCAGGCTGCTTGAACACAGAAAACACGTCCTCAAAGAGCCATTTGGTTATGATCCTGAAGGATTGGTGCTGACTTGGCTGGAGCCGTGGGATGGCCGTACTTCGCTAGAGCTATCAGAATTGGATCCGTTCTATGTTGAAATATGTCGCCAAATCCGGTTGCGCGGTAAGCGCCGTGTTGAATATGCAGAGTTCTACCCCTCAAGGCAGCCTCGCATAGTGGCTAAAGAGCTGAACGGAGTTGTTGGAGATCCATGGTTGCCTGTCGATCTGAGGGGTATTGGTAGAGGCAAAAAGGTTGCCGCGAAAGCACTCACGTTCCCACCGGCGGGTATTACTGCAGAGCACCTACGCCGCATAATATTTGGAGATGAATTGCAGCTCAGTGTGCTGCAACAGCCGCAGCCAAATTGGAGAGGAGATCTGTGGCTATCGGTTTCTGTGTTGGTGCGAGGGCAAGGCACTACGGCTGGTTTTCATGGGTGGGAAGTGCAAATCCCAGAACAAAAGACCTTGAGTATTTTTGGAGGATCTGCTCAACGAGATTCTCTGGAAAAGCTCAGCAGAGATGCCATCACATATGTCGCTACCATGCAGCATCGCGTCCTGAAGCCTGCTGTATTTGCCTATGCTCTCGGAGCTCCGCAAAAACTCGATTTAGATGATGCTTTTGGAAAGTCAGCTTGGACGCGGGCATCGAGACGATTTGAATCATTATGGTCACTGGAGTACTTTCCGTGGCTGTTTTCTGTACCGGAATCATTCGACGAGCAAAGAGAGCTTCGTCGATGGGTCGAGATTCTGTGGAAACACGCTCAAGCAGTGCTCCAAGAAGTAGAGGATGGTATGGCCAATCATAGTGGCCGTCAATACCGGATTCGGACAGAAGCCAGGAGTAGATTCTGGGGTGGGTTCTATAAGAATTTCGCATTCATGAGGAGGGAACATGGTGGAGGCAATGCAATCCCTTGAGGAAACTTTGGAGCAGCAAATTGGAAGAATTGCAGGCGTTATTGGTAGTGAGAGGTTCCCGACTGGGGAACGAGCGGCTCTGAGGCGAATGACTCCGGGTTATTCGTTGCCGTTATGTTTCTATCGATTTGCTTTCAGTTACCTGCCGGAGGGCTGGGAGTACGCTATTGATGATTGGACGACTCTGATTGCCGGGATTGCTCTAATGAGTCCCAATGCATACACTCCTCAAGTGGGATTTGGAAGGGCCTTGGCAGAGGCCGGGTATTCCGAGACTAGGCTTGAACGCCTTCTGGCAGCAGAAGGTGAAGTCAGACGGATCTTATTCCTTCGAACAATTCGCTTCTTAACGGCCAAGTCTAAGCCATTTAATTGGGCTGAGGGAGCACGGTTCCTATTAACCAGGAGCGAAGGCAAACGGGAAACACTGAATCTCCGTATAGCGAGAGAATTCTATAGTAGCGCGGGCTGAGACCTGTGGTGTCAATAGTTAGGGTAGCTAGATAATTTAAGCATACCGAGTCGCGACGGACGAGACTTGGATGCGGTCGGGGGAAACGAAAGTCCTCTCTTGCGCGGATTGATAGAGTTGCCCACGCGGGCTACAGCTTTGACAGGAGTGTGAGGGTCGGGCCGCTTTTACAGACAAAATCGGGTTCGACTTCCCAGCCCCCCTAGATAGGTATCTGGTTCTACGAATCTAGATCCCTTTGTCTCGTCAGGTTCAAGTGAGCTCTGACACGTGACCAACTATATTGTATTAGGAGGGAATTCAATGTTCT
>JAAZLZ010000234.1 GCA_012799075.1 Bacillota bacterium | reverse complement strand
GCCTGGGCTCATACTGGATCGACGGCCGCATCCTCCAAGCCCAGGGCCTTTTCCGGGAGGCTCGCCTCGCGAGGAGAATCGGTCTTGCCTACATCCTAGGAGGGATCCTCCTGTGGCTGGTTGTGCGCTTTCTCCTGTGGTTCACCTAGGGGCGTGCTTATCTTAGCCAAAAGCAGCGGCACATCCTCCGGGGAGAGGCGTCCAAAGGTCTTGTCGTTGATCATGACTACCGGGGCTAAGCCGCAAGAGCCAACGCAGGCGACCCGCTCCAGGCTGAACTCGCCGTCGGCGGTGGTCTCCCCGGCATCGATCCCCAAGGCGTCGGCAAAGGCGGCCAGGATTGCTCTGCTCCCTTGTACATGGCAGGCCGTTCCCTGGCAGACCCGGACCATGTTCTCGCCCCGGGGGGCCAGGTAGAATTGGGCGTAGAAGCTGGCGGTGCCGAAGACATCGCTCAAAGGGACCCGTAAAGCCCGGGCAATATATGCTAAGTTTTCCCGGGAAAGATAACCGAACCGGCGCTGGACGTTCTGCAGGACCGGGATGAGGGGTCCTGAGTCCTTCAAGTGCCCTTTTAAGATTTTATCAAGGATGGCTGTATCCTCCGGAGCCATCTCTAGGTGCCCCAAGGTGTTGGTCATGTTGTGTAGACCACCTCCCGCAGGGGCCGCTTGACTTGGGGCCGGATTCTGGTCAACCGGGCAGCGCATACCTTAAACTCGGGGATCTGGGCCTTGGGGTCCCGGGCCGGGTTGGTCAAGAGATTAACCGGGGCCTCCCGGTAATGGAAGGGAATGAACAGCACCCGGGGACCGACCCGGTCGGTGATCAGGGCCTTTAAGGCGATCTCCCCCCGGCGGGTGGCCACCCCGACCAGCTCTCCCTCCTTAATGCCAAGATCCGCTGCCGTCTGGGGACTTATTTCCACGTAAGGCTCCGGGCGGAAGGTCTCCAGTCCATAGGAGCGGCGGGACATGGTCCCCGTATGGTAGTGATAAAGATGCCGGCCCGTCGATAGGATCAAGGGATAGTCATCATCGGGAAGCTCCGCGGGTTCCTGGGGACGGACCACCGCAAGCCTTCCCTTTCCCCCGGCGAAGCGGCCATGATGGAGGAACTTAGTTCCAGGATGGCCTTGGTGGGGACAGGGCCACTGGATCCCCCCATCCCCCAGACGATCATAGTTTACCCCTCCGTAAATCGGGGTCACCGAAGCGATCTCCGCCATGATCTTTTCGGCAGAGGAATACTCCATCGGATAACCCATCCGGGTTGCGAGCCGACCGATGATCTGCCAGTCAGGCAGACTCTGTCCCACCGGCCTGATGGCCCGGTGGATCCTTTGAATGCGCCTTTCCGTATTGGTGAAAGTGCCGCCCTTCTCCGCGAAGCTAACCCCCGGGAGAACCACATGGGCATACTGGGTCGTTTCCGTCGGGAAGATGTCCTGGACAAGGAGAAAGTCCAACTTGGCCAGGGCGGCCTTGGTCTCGGTCAAATCCGGGTCGCTGAGGACGGGGTTTTCCCCCATGATGTACATGGCCCGGATGTTCCCGGCCCGGGCCCCTCCCATCATTTCCAGCACCGTCAGCCCCCGGTCCTGGGGCAGGGGTCCTTGCCACTTTTCTTCGAAGAGGGCCCGGACATCCCCATTGGCAGCCCGTTGATACCCGGGGAGATAGTCGGGGAGAGCCCCCATGTCACAGGCTCCCTGGACGTTGTTTTGACCCCGGAGGGGATAGATGCCGGTGGATGGACGGCCCACATTGCCGGTCAGCATGGCCAGGTTAGCCAGGCTGGCTACATTTTCGGTGCCAAAGGTATGCTGGGTGATTCCCATGGCATACAGGATGGTGGCCCGCTTTGAGGTGGCATAGAGCCTGGCCGCCTTGATGATGTCCTCCTCCGGAACCCCCGTTATCCGGGCGACCCTTGCGGGGGGATATTCGGGGAGGATGCCCTTCAGTTCTGCGAACCCTTCGCACCGCTCCTCGATGAATTCTTGATAATGCAGCCCTTCGGCGACAATCACATGCATCATCCCTAAGTAAAGGGCCACATCCGTCCCCGGGGCCAGCTGGAGGAAAAGTTCGGCCTTTTCGGCCAGGTCCGTCCGCCGGGGGTCGACGACAATCAAGGCCGCGCCCCGCTGCTGGGCTTGGTGGAGCCAGAAACTGATCACCGGATGGGCTTCGGGGGTGTTGGAACCCACAACTAAGATCAGCTCGGCTTCCTCCAGCTCCGCGATGGAGTTGGTGGCAGCACCGCTGCCAAAGGCATAACTCAGGCCCGTAATCGTCGAGGCATGGCAAAGGCGCGCGCAATGGTCAACGTTGTTCGTCCCCAGCACCATCCGGATGAACTTTTGAAACAGGTAGTTCTCTTCATTAGTGCACTTCGCGGAGCTAAGCCCTGCTAAGGCTTGGGGTCCGTACTTGGCCTTCACTTCCAGCAGTTTTTCCGCCGCGTAGCTTAAGGCCTCATCCCAGCTGGCCGGCACTAGTTCACTGCCCCGGCGAATCAAGGGTTCCTTTAGCCTGTCGGGATGCTGGATGAAATCCCATCCGAAGCTGCCCTTGACGCAAAGCAGATTATTATTGGCCGGGCCATTGGCGCCCACCGCCCCGATGATCTTCCCCTGGTTCACCTGGAGGCTGATGGCGCAGCCCACCCCGCAATAAGGGCAGATGGTTTGGACCTTGTCCACATCAAAGACCCGTCCCTGGCCCCTGATCAGTTTAGGCTGGAGGGCGCCGGTGGGGCAGACGCTGATGCAGTTGCCGCAGAAAATGCAGGGGCTGTTTTCCAGGCCGGTATCTAGCCCCGCGGCGATCTTGGTCTCAAAGCCCCGGTAGGCGAAAGTGTAGACGTTGGCCCCCACCTTCTCCGCGCACATGTAAACACACCGGCCGCAAAGGATGCACTTATTGTGATCCCTGATGAAAAAAGGGTTGTTTTCGTCGGCGTCGTAATGCTTGACATCGCCTTCAAAGGAGCTTCGCTCCACCCCATACTTGTAGGCGTAGGCCTGCAAGCGGCAGTCCCCCGTCTTCTCGCAGGTCAGGCAGTCCTCCGGGTGGTTGGCTAGCAGAAGATCGAGAACCATGCGGCGGGCATCCACCACCCGGGGGGACTCGGTTGCCACCACCATCCCT
>JAAZLZ010000233.1 GCA_012799075.1 Bacillota bacterium | reverse complement strand
TTTATTCCTCCGGGGCCGTCCAACAGGATGTCCAGGGCGCCCATACTCCCCTCCACCAAGTGGGAGAGGTTGTATTTAGGCAGCAAATTGAGCAGAATGTCCACATTGGCGGTGCCCAAATCCCCATCGACGATGCAGACCTTCTTGCCAAGCCCAGCCAGGGCCACCGCCAGATTGATGGTCAGCACCGTCTTGCCCACTCCCCCCTTGCCGCTGGTGATGGCGATTAGCCGGGACAAGGTCCTTGGTCCTTCTACAGGAGAAGGCGGCAGCTGCTCCAAGGCCGCGGGGTAAAGATCAGGCGTGACTAGGACGAGGCAGCGGTCAGCCCCGCTCTTGCGGGTCAAGACCACTCCCTGAAAGATGACGGCATCGGAATCAAGGGGCCGGACCCACACCTGGGTCCCTGAGGCGATTAGAGCGATGCGCCCTGCTTCTTCAGGCACGCTGATCCGCATCATCTTGTAGCCCGCCTCTAGGGCCCGGCATTTATATGCTCCCCGGTAAAGGGGGGAGTCGGTCTCAACGATGACGAAAGAACCTGGGGTTAGCCTTGTTCGACCGATCCCTGCATCTCCCATCGCTGTCCTCCCGCCTTAACAGTCGATCACTCTCCAAGCAAACTATGGACGATCCGGGTGATATCCTCACTTGTATAATACTCGATCTCGATCCTGCCGGCAGATTTGCTCCGGGGCTTGATGCGCACCCTGGTCCCCAAAGCCTCTTGCAGCAGGTTTTCCACCTGGACCAACTGGGGATTGGGGGAGCTTTGCTTTTGGGTTGTTCCACGTGGAACCTTTTTCTTGGCCAGCCCCTGAACCAGTCGCTCCGTCTCCCGCACCGACAGGCCTTTCTCCACCACCTCGGCCGCCGCCTTCAGCTGCTCCTTCCCCTCCAAACCAAGGAGGACCTTGGCGTGTCCCGCGCTAATCTTTCCCTCCAGGACCATTTCCTGCACCGACGGGGTCAAAGACAAGAGGCGGAGGGAGTTAGCCACCGTGGGGCGTTTTTTCCCCACCATGGCAGCCAGCTCCTCCTGGGTTAAACCGGCAAGCTGCATCAGCTGCCGATAGGCATGGGCTTCTTCGATAGGATTCAGGTCCTCCCGCTGGATGTTCTCCACCAGGGCCTGGGCCATCATTTCCTCATCGCTTACATGCCGGACAAGGGCCGGAATCTCCTTCAGCCCCGCCTTGGCCGAGGCCCGCCACCGCCTCTCTCCAACGATCAGCTCATACCCTTCCCCCATGGGACGCACAACCACCGGCTGCAAGACCCCCTGCCGCCGGATGGAATCGCTTAGCTCCTCCAGGCTGGCTTCATCGAAGGTCCGCCTGGGCTGGAAGGGATTCGGGCGGATTTGGTCCAGTCCGATTTGCTGCACCTGATCCCGGACTTGTTCCTCACCCGCTCCCATCAAAGCCCGCAGGCCCTTTCCCAAGGCTTGTCTGCTCATCCCGCCATCACCTCTTCCGCCAGCTGCCGGTAGGCCTGTGCGCCTTTGGATTTGGCATCGTACTTGATAATGGGCAGTCCAAAACTGGGGGCCTCGCTGAGACGTACATTCCGAGGGATGACCGCCTGATAAACCTTCTCTCCAAATACTCCCCGGACTTCCTCAACCACCTGCTGGGACAAGTTGGTTCGGGCGTCATACATGGTCATCAAGACTCCCTCAACCTTCAGACCGGGATTCAAATGCTCCCGCACCAACTCAATAGTCCGCAACAGCTGGCTGAGCCCCTCCAGAGCGTAATACTCACACTGAATCGGCACTAATGCTCCGTCAGCTGCGGTCAGCCCATTGATGGTCAACAGTCCAAGGGATGGGGGAGCATCGATGAAAATGTACTCATACCTATCCTGGATCCCGGCAATGGCCCGCCGCAGCCGAAACTCCCGGGAGATGACCGATACCAGCTCCACCTCAGCACCGGCCAGCTCGATAGTGGCGGGAGCCACCATCAACCCGTCAACGGGGCTGGGAAGGAGGATCTCCTCCAAGGGCCGCCCTTCAATCAACACGCTGTACATGCAGCCTTCAACTTCAGCTTTGTTGATGCCCAGCCCACTGGTGGCGTTGCCCTGGGGATCCGCATCGATGAGCAGCACCTTTTTCCCAGCATCGGCCAGGTAGGCCCCCAAGTTGACCGCCGTCGTGCTCTTGCCTACTCCGCCCTTCTGGTTAACTACCACCAAGATTTTGGCCATCTTTGCTACTCCCGTCCTTCCTCTGAGTCTCCCCCCGCCGTCCGATGCGAATCTGGATAATCAAGTCATCGAGGCCTTTGGCCTCCTCTTGAACCTCCACCGCAAGTCCCGCCCGCTCCAACTGTCCCGTCAGCTTCCTCAGGCTGTTCATGAAGGGCCGCACATCCTTGATGACGCCAACCCACTTTTGACCCCTCGTCTTGCCCTTCCTTCCCCGATCAGCGATGAGCTTCTCCACTTTCTTGACGCTGAGTTCTTCCTTAGCGATCCGCTGGATCATCTCCAGTTGTTCTTCTGCAGACTCTAAACGAAGAAGGGCCCTGGCGTGTCGTTCGGAAATTATTTCCCGGGAAATAATCGCCTCTCGGACCTTCGGGTCAAGACGCAATAACCGCAGCTTGTTAGCTATGGCCGATTGGGAGCAGCCAACCCTCTGGGCCAACTCCTCCTGGGTCAAGTCAAACTCGGTGATGAGCCGCTGATAGCCTTCCGCCTCTTCGAAGAAGTCCAAATCCTTACGCTGCAAATTCTCGATCAGGGCCAGTTCCGCCGCAGCTTGCTCGGAAAGCTCCCTGACCACCGCGGGGATCGACCGCCAGCCTAAGCGTTGACAAGCTCGCCAGCGCCGCTCACCGACCACCAGTTCGTATGCGTCATCCCTCATCCGCACTACCACCGGATGAAGCAGGCCATGCTCTGCAATCGATGCGGCCAGCTCTTCCAGTTTCCCTTCATCCATCCGCTTCCGGGGCTGATACGGGCTAGGCTTGATCTGTTCAATGGGGACGGCGATGATTTCCTCCCGCCAATGGATGTTTGCCTCCGTCTCCAAAGGGGACGCGGATTCTTCATCCTCCTTGACCGGACGCGACCGGAGCAGATCCGTCAGCTTCACCCCATCCACCCCCTTGTTCATGGCCCTTGGCATGTCCCAAGGGCTCCCTATTTGCTGATTGCTAAGAAGTTCTTCCCCCAGGGCAATTGTTCCTTCTCGGACAGGATCTAGAGGGGCCTTTTCTGGGGCATGCCGGCCCTGCGAGGGTATTTCTCCGGGGTCCTTTTCGTTTTCCTGATCAAGATGAGGAGTCTTTCTCCCGCCTCTCCCGGCAAGACCACAGGGATCGTCTTTTCAACCCGGCCCCCCAAGACCTCGATGGCATCTTGGGCCTCTTGCAGCTCCTTGGGTCCATCGGGCCCTTTCAGGGCCAGAAAAAGGCCTCCTACCTCGGCAAAGGGCAGGCAATACTCGGAAAGGACCCGCAAAGAAGCCACAGCCCGGGCCAAGACCAACTTGAAGCTTTCCCGCAAGGGTCCTTGGCCGGCATCCTCCGCCCGACTCCAGACCACTTGGAATCCATCGTCAAAGAGGTGCTGACAAGCAGCCTCTAGAAACTCGGCTTTCTTGCGGGAAGCCTCCATGAGGGTCAGGGCCAGCCCTGGCTGGAAGATCTTCAGGGGAATCCCCGGCAGACCGCCGCCGCTGCCCACATCCAATACTTCCATCCCCTCCTCAAGATCCACCGCCAAGGCCGCGGATAGGGAGTCCAGCATATGCTTAACGGCCATCTCCTTCCAGTCGGTGATGGCCGTTAGATTCATCCGTTGGTTAGCCAAGATCAATTCCTTGGCAAAGGCGATCATCAGTTCTTCCTGACTCCCCGTTAGGGACACCCCCCAAGGGGCCAGGCCCTCCCGCAGAATCTCCTTAAAAACTGCCTCGTTCAATTCCCCACTCCCCTTTCCCGGTGCAAGGCTACCATTAATACACTCATGTCCGCGGGGCTGACGCCCCCTATCCGGGCAGCCTGCCCCATCGACCTGGGACGGGCTCGGCTGAGTTTTTCCTTGGCCTCCTGGGAGAGCCCCGTAATCGCGGTGTAGTCCCAGTCCTCCGGGAGCATGAGCCCCTCCAAGCGCCGAAAACGCTCCACCGCCTTTTTCTCCTTGGCCAGGTACCCCGCGTATTTGACTTCCACTTCCACCAGCTCTGCAATCTTAGGAGGAAGGTCCTTGCCCCCCAGCTTCACGATGAGCCCGTAGTCCACATCCGGACGGCGCAGGACCTCCGCTAGGGTGGCCGGCTCGGCCAAGGGGCTTGTGCCGCCCTCGACAAGCAGCTCCTGAATCTCCTGCCTCGGTGCGAGGACCGTTTCGTCGAGGTGGTCCTTGGCGGCCCATACCATTTCCCAGCGTCTTTGCATCCTCTCAAGCCGCTTCCCATCAATTAATCCGCGGCGGTGCCCGATCCCCATCAGACGCCAATCCGCGTTGTCCTGACGCAAGGATAGGCGGTACTCCACCCGGGCGGTGAGCATCCGGTAGGGTTCATCTAGCTCCTTGGTCACTAGATCATCGATGAGCACCCCGATGTACGCCTCATCTCGCCCTAAGCCCAAGGGTTCTTCCCCTTTGACCTTGGCTGCGGCGTTGATGCCAGCCATGAGCCCCTGGACGGCAGCTTCTTCGTACCCGGAGGTGCCATTGATCTGCCCGGCGAAAAAGAGCCCATCTAGACCCTTGCCTTCCAGGGTGGACCGGAGCTGTCCCCACTTTAGGGCATCGTACTCGATGGCATACCCGAAGGCGGTGATCCGGGCCTTCTCAAGGCCTGGGATGGTGGCCAGGAGCTGGCCTTGGATTTCCCGGGGCAGGCTCGTCGATACACCCGCAAGGTACACACTCGGCGTTTCCCAACCTAAAGGCTCAATGAATACCTGCTGGCGTCGACCGGCAAACCGATGCATTTTGATCTCAATCGAGGGACAGTAGCGGGGACCCACCCCAACGATGGCGCCGCTGAACAGGGAGGCCCGATGGAGGTTTTCCCGGACCAATTCCTCGGTGGCCTCGGTGGTGTATGTCAGGTAGCAGGGGGCTTGCCTTTTGGGAGGCAGTTCCCCGTCGAAGGAAAATCCTTCCCCCAGCTCCTCCCCCGGCTGGATCCGCATCCTGCTGTAATCCAGCGTCCGCCCGTCCACCCTGGGGGAAGTTCCCGTTTTCAGCCGGATGGTCTTGAACCCCAGCCTTTCCAGGGCCGAGGTCAGATCGGAAGATGTCTCCGGGGCAAATCGTTCATCCCCCCGATGGATCTCCGCCCGCAAATGGGTGCCCGTCGCCACGATCACACATTTCCCCCTGTACTGGGCTCCACCTGCCGTCTGCACCGTCCATGGCGGCCCTTCGACAAGGTCGGTGACCATACCCACTTCCAGTTCCAAGTTGGCCTGGTCCCTGATGACCTGGAGCATCCGCCGCTGATACCCGGCCAGGTCCGCCTGGGCCCTAAGGGCTCTGACGGCAGGCCCCTTTCCCCGATTGAGCAGGCGCATCTGCATGTACTCCCCGTCGATGTTGCGGGCCATTTCGCCCCCCATGGCATCCAACTCTCTGATCAGCTGTCCTTTCCCAGGCCCCCCCAGGGATGGATTGCAAGGCATCAAGGCAATATCCTCATATCTTAAGGTCAATATCAAAGTGCGGCAGCCCAGCCGGCTTGCGGCCAACGCCCCTTCACACCCTGCATGTCCTCCGCCTATGACGATCACATCGTAAACCATCCAGGTCACCCCTACTTGCCAATGCAAAAGCGGCTAAAGATCTCATCGAGCAGATCCTGGTCCACGCTCTCCCCGGTGATCTTGCCCAGGGCAGTCAAACCGGCCCGCACGTCGATGCAAATAAGCTCTTCTGACAGGCCCTCGGCCAAGGCCTCCCCGGCCTCTTTGACGGCTGCCACGGCTTCCTCGAGGGCCCCGGCATGCCGGAGGCTGGCGACCATGACCCCCTCTAGGGACTGCCCCACAGCCTCATCGTAGATGGTCTTTTTCAGTTCATCAAGGCCCCAGCCTGCTTTAAGACTCACCTTCAATATCGGGGCCTCGGGAAAATGGGCTTTGATGTCTTCGGGTAAGGTCCTCTGGGGAAGGTCGCCCTTGTTCAAAAGGACAATCAC
>JAAZLZ010000232.1 GCA_012799075.1 Bacillota bacterium | reverse complement strand
TATCGACAAGACACCAAAGGCAATGGCCAGGAATTTGGTAAGGGACTCTAAAGTGGCCTCAATCCCCTTCGCCCTGGCATGGAACATCTGGCTGCCCCCGCCAATCGATCCTAATCCTTCCCCCTTGCTCTGCTGCAAAAGGATGACGACGATCAACCCGATGGAAACAATCAGCTGAACCACCATCAACGCCGTTTTCACCCACAACACCTCCCATTGTCCAGCCCCTTCATCTTATCACAAGCGGGCTTGGGAAACAACGGATTAGCCCCTTTTTAGACCGTACAGGGCATACTCCGCGAGCTCCTCCTCAATCCGTAGGAGTTGATTGTACTTGGCCACCCGATCGGTGCGGGAAGGCGCCCCGGTCTTGATCTGGCCGGCATTGGTTGCCACGGCAATATCGGCGATGGTGGTATCCTCCGTTTCACCGGAGCGATGGGAGATAACCGACGTATAGCCTGCCCTCTTGGCCATTTCAACCGCATCAAGGGTTTCCGTCAGGGTGCCGATCTGGTTCACCTTAATCAGGATCGAATTGGCCACACCCATGTCGATTCCCCGGGAAAGGCGCTTGGTGTTGGTCACAAACAGGTCATCACCCACCAACTGGACTTTACCGCCCAAGCTCGCGGTGAGTTTGTGCCAGCCCTCCCATTCATCTTCGCTCAAGGGGTCTTCGATGGAAATAATCGGATACTTGCCCACCAGCTCTTCGTAGAAGGCGATCATGGCGTCGGTATCCCGTTCGATCCCTTCCCCGGCAAAAACGTACTTTCCGTCCTTAAACAGCTCCGTCGAAGCCACATCTAAAGCCAGCCCCACATCTTCCCCTGGCCGGTACCCGGCCTTTTCAATGGCTTCCAGAATGACTTCGATGGCTTGCTCATTCGACTGGAGATCAGGAGCAAATCCGCCCTCATCCCCCACCGCGGTATTCAGACCCCGCTTCTGCAAAACCTTCCTCAGGCTGTGGAAAACCTCCGCTCCCATCTGGAGACATTCCCGGAAAGAACCTGCGCCAACGGGCATAACCATAAATTCCTGGATATCCACGTTGTTATCAGCATGTTCTCCCCCATTGAGGATGTTCATCATCGGCACAGGCAAAACTTTGGCATTAGCGCCGCCAATGTACTGGTACAAAGGCAGCCCGACGCTTGCCGCGGCCGCCTTGGCCACAGCCAAGGATACCCCGAGAATGGCATTGGCTCCCAGGTTTTTCTTGTTGTCCGTTCCGTCAAGCTCCAACATCCGACTATCGATCCCCAATTGATCGGTGGCATCCATGCCCACGATTTCAGGGGCAATTACCTCGTTCACGTTGGTGACGGCCTTTAAGACGCCCTTGCCGTTGTAGCGCGCCTCATCTCCATCCCTGAGCTCCACCGCCTCAAAGGCGCCCGTTGACGCCCCAGAGGGCACAGCGGCCCGGCCTACGGTTCCGTCCACCAGCACTACTTCCACCTCTACCGTCGGGTTGCCTCGTGAGTCAAGTATCTCCCGGCCATAGATATCCTCGATAACGGTCATTACTTCTCCTCCTTTTTTATCAGAGAACATCCGGTCATTTCCACCGGCTTCTCCACTCCATACAAGTCCAAAATCGTCGGGGCCACATCGGCCAAGATCCCATTTCGCAAAGCGACCTGCTGGTCGCTGATCAGGATCAAAGGCACTTGATTGGTCGTGTGGGCCGTATGGGGCTGGTTGGTGTGGGGGTCCTTCATCAGCTCCGCATTACCGTGATCGGCGGTAATGATGACATGGGCGTTTTGACTTCTGGCCGCGGCAACCACCCTGCCCACACAACGGTCAACGGTTTCCACCGCCTTGATGGCCGCCTCCATGACCCCTGTGTGGCCCACCATGTCCAAGTTGGCAAAATTGAGCACCACCAGCTGATAATCGCCCAAGCCCAGTTCTTCCTCCACCGCATCCGTTACCTCAACGGCACTCATTTCAGGCTTAAGATCATAAGTTGCCACCCTGGGAGAAGGAATCAACCGCCGCGTTTCCCCCGGAAAGGGCTCTTCCTGGCCGCCGCTGAAGAAAAAGGTGACGTGGGCGTATTTCTCCGTCTCAGCGATGCGAAGCTGCTTCCAACCGAGGCGACTGACCACCTCTCCAAGGGTATTGCGCATGTCTTGAGGCGGAAAGGCGAAGGGCACATCAAGCTCCTCATCATAGCAAGTCATCCCCAGGAAATGGACCTTAGGGGCCCGTCGGCGAAAGCCGGTGAAATCCTTATCGACAAAGGCCCGGGTAATCTGACGGGCTCGATCCGCGCGAAAGTTGAAGAAAAGCACCCCATCCCCATCCTGAATGACGGCCACGGGTTCATCT
>JAAZLZ010000231.1 GCA_012799075.1 Bacillota bacterium | reverse complement strand
GGGAGCTCGTAAGTCATGCCATGGAGTTTTATGCCCTTGGCCTTGGGGATCCCGTGGCCATTTCCGCGGAGCATGGACGGAACATTGGCGATCTTTTGGATATGGTAGTGGACAACTTTTCTGATGGACTCCCTGAGGAGGAAAACGGGGATGAAGGACTCAAGGTTGCCGTGGTGGGTCGACCGAATGGAGGCAAATCCTCCTTGGTTAATGCCATCTTGGGAGCGGAAAGGGTTATCGTGACAGATATCCCTGGCACAACTAGGGATGCCATCGACACCCATTTCATTCGAAACGATCGAGCCTATACATTGATCGATACGGCAGGAATGCGCAGGAAGGGCAGGATTGATGATTCCGTAGAAAGATATGGCGTCTACCGGGCCCTAAGGGCGGTGGAGCGTTCTTCAGTGTGTCTGTTTCTCATCGACGCTTCTGCCGGGGTAGTGGAGCAAGACCAGCGCATTGCCGGCTTCGTCCATGAAAGCGGCAAGGGCATTATCATTGTTGTCAATAAGTGGGATTTAATCGAGACAACAGAGGACACCATGCGGCAGTATGAAGAAAATATCCGCAGACAGCTGGCCTTTCTCGATTATGCGCCCATTGTTTTCGTATCTGCCTTAACCAAGAGGCGTTTGCCCCAGTTGATGGACATGGTGGACTATGTGGCGGAGCAGTCCTGCATCCGCGTGAGCACCGGAGCTCTAAACAAGCTGCTCCACGATGCCCTGGCCCGGGTGCAGCCGCCATCCCGCCGCGGCGTGCGATTCAAGGCATACTATATGGTGCAGACCCAAGTGCAGCCGCCGACCTTTCTACTATTTGTAAACAAGCCGGAGCTGCTGCACTTCTCCTATCGACGCTACCTGGAGAACCGTTTGCGGGAGATTTATGGGTTCCATGGCAATCCAATCATAATCAAGGCGAGAGCAAGAGAATAGAGGTGTTGATACCGTGGGGGATGTGCTGGCATTGGTGGCGGCTTACCTGATTGGGAACTTCAGTTCCGGTTATCTGGTGGGCCGCCTGCAAAAAATCGATATCAGAGATTATGGCTCAGGCAATGTGGGAGCAACAAACGTTCTGCGCACTCTCGGGGTGTGGCCAGCATTGCTGACATTGGTCTTAGATGCGGGCAAAGGAATGCTGGCGGTAATCCTTGCCCGGTATCTCGGCCATAATCCGTGGACCCCCGTCTTAGCGGGGATTCTAGCCATCGTTGGACACAACTGGCCCTTTGTCCTCCACTTCAAGGGAGGTCGGGGAGTAGCTACTAGCCTTGGCGTTCTACTGGCCTTAATGCCCCGCGTGGTCATTTTTGTCGCAGTCATTTGGTTTATCCTTGTGTTCTTCACTCGTTACATTTCCGTCGGCTCTATTGGCGCAGCAATGGCCCTCCCCCTTGGCGCTTGGCTATTTGGGCAGCCAATCGAGCTTATTCTGGGGTCCTTTGCCTTGGCAACCCTGGTCATTTGGCGTCATCGTCCCAACATGCAGCGGTTGCTGGCGGGGGAGGAATTCAAGATCGGCGAACGGGCCAAGGAGAAAAGTTGATGCAGCAAGAAGTAGTCATCATAGGGGCGGGAGGCTGGGGCACGGCCCTTGCGGTCCTGCTGGCGCGAAAGGGCATGCGGGTCAGCCTCTGGGGTAGGAATAGGGCACTAATGGAAGAAATTGCCCAGCGGCGGGAAAACGTCCGTTACTTGCCGGGCATTAGCCTTCCAGAGGAAATACGGCCCATCACCGGTGACAGGCTGGATACGGAGGGGTGCAGTGGGGTGCTTCTCACCGTTCCATCCCAAGGCCTGCGCCGTGTCCTCCGACAGTTCCGGGACTCGTTGGAGGAGCCCCTGCTCATCAATGGAGCCAAGGGCCTGGAACAGGGCTCAATGATGCGGTTGTCCCAAGTCATTGAAGAGGAAATCCCAAAGCAGAGGGGACGGGTTGCGGTTCTGTCCGGTCCCAACCATGCCGAAGAAGTAGGGAGGGGATTGCCCGCCGCATCGGTGATCGCCTGTGAAGATCAGGACATCGCCGTCTTGGCGCGGGATTTGTTGATGGCCCCTTGTTTTCGGGTCTATACCAACGCGGACTTGATAGGCGTTGAATTAGCTGGGGCCTTGAAAAACGTGATTGCCCTAGCTGTTGGGATAGCCGATGGGTTGGGTTTGGGTGATAACGCCAAAGCTGCCATCATAACCAGAGGCATGGTGGAAATGGCTCGTCTCGGAGTCCGGTTGGGAGCAAGCCCCCTTACCTTCACTGGACTGTCCGGAATGGGGGACTTGTTTGGTACCTGTGTGAGCAAGTACAGCCGCAACACTCGGGCTGGAAGACTGCTCGGGGAAGGTCACAAACTAGATGAGGTTCTAGCGTCAACTAACATGGTGGTCGAAGGGATCCCCACCGTGGTGGCCGCGGTGGAGCTGGCCCGCAAACAAGGGGTGGAAATGCCTATTGCAAGTAAAGTATACGATATCCTGTTTTGCGAGGAGCGACCGGAAGATGGGGTTTCAGCTCTCATGCAGCGGGGGGCTAAGTGCGAACTCGATGACCTGATGCCCTTCATCGATCCGGTATAGCCTTTCTTTCCCTTTCTTAAGACTTTGGGGACCGTTTCCAGCCTTGGGGAATATAAGTTAATGAAGGCCTTGACAATCCCTGCTGGAACTGGAGTTTTTGTCCTCCTTCGGGTATATTTCGCCTGGAACACCAATATAGATGTAACGTTATTGAGTGTTCGCGGCGGAGGGTGGACCCAATTTGAGGGAGGGAAGGCTAGATGGAAAAATTTGATATCTTCCGAGATATTGCCGAACGGACCGGCGGCAGCATTTACATTGGAGTCGTCGGGCCGGTGCGAACCGGCAAATCCACCTTCATCAAGAGATTCATGGACCTTTTGGTGCTGCCTAATATCCCCAATAAACATGACAAGGAAAGAACCCGTGATGCTGTACCCCAAAGTGGGGCTGGTCGAACCATCATGACCACCGAACCCAAGTTCGTACCCGATGAGGCAGTGGAGATCACCATCCAGGAAGAGCTGAAGTGCAAGGTCCGGCTGGTTGACTGTGTGGGCTATTCTGTGGAGGGCGCGTTGGGCTATGAAGGGGAAGTGGGCCCAAGGATGGTCCGTACTCCCTGGTTTGAATATGAGATACCCTTTCAAGAGGCGGCCGAACTGGGAACCCGAAAGGGGATCACGGATCATTCTACATTAGGTTTAGTGGTGTTAACCGACGGGTCCATTACAGATATTCCAAGGGAGAACTATTTGCCCGCGGAAGAGAGGGTCATAGAAGAGCTCAAGGAGTTAGGCAAGCCCTTCATCGTTGTGCTCAACTCGGTTCAACCGGGGGCCCAGAGAACCCTGGAGCTGGCCCGGGAGCTTGAGGAAAAGTATGATGTTGCGGTTCAGCCCGTTGATTGTCTCCGTATGGGCTTGGAGGATGTAACCAACATCCTCAAGGAGATCCTGTTTGAGTTCCCTGTGCGGGAAGTCGGCATTCATTTACCTTGTTGGGTGGATGAGATGGATCCAAGCCACTGGTTGGCGAGCAAGTTTCAAGAGGCCATCTATTCCACGGTGGAACAGGTGGGCCGCTTGCGGGATTTACAAAGGGCTGTCGATGAGCTGGGTCAGTATGACTTCGTCGACAAGGTGCGGTTGGCAGCCTTGGACCCTGGGACCGGTTCGGCTACCGTTGAGGTTACTGCCCGTCGGGAGCTGTTTTATCAGGTCCTAGCGGAGATGACGGGAGTTGAGGTCACCGGCGACCATAATCTCATGCGGTTGATGCGGGAGCTGGTGGCGGCGAAACGGGAATATGATAAGGTGGCCGATGCCCTGCAGGATGTCTACACAGCAGGCTATGGGATCGTTTCTCCCCGGTTGGAAGACATCTCCTTCGATGAACCGGAGCTGATTCGACAGGGACGTCGTTTTGGAGTCAGGTTAAGGGCAAGTGCTCCATCCATCCACATGATCCGGGCGAGCATCCTGACTGAGGTGGCGCCTTTCGTGGGGACGGAAAGGCAAGGGGAGGACATGGTCCAACACCTGTCGGCCCAGTTTGAACGGGATCCCGAACAGATCTGGAAGACGGACTTTCTGGGTAAAGCCCTGCACGAGATTATCCAGGAAGGCATCACCGGCAAGCTGCAGCGGATGCCGGAGAATGCTCAACAGAAACTGCAAGAGACCTTGAGCAAGATCATTAACGAAGGCAGCGGCGGTCTCATCTGCATTATTTTGTAGCGGGCCTGGCCGGGTGGTGGGCCTGGCCGGCCCAGGTATGAAAAAGGCCCTGTTTGTCGGGGTTTCGGGGACGACAGGGTCATAAAGCTCCAAACGACGGGACAAGCTACGACTGAAAAGTTGCCTGAAAGGGGGTGACACGATGACCAAAGGAGATCTTATAGACTCTGTCGCTGAGAAGGCGGCAATAACTAAGAAGGATGCCGGTCGCGTGGTAGATGCGGTGTTCAACACGATTATGGAGGCCTTAGCCCAGGGGGATAAGGTTCAGTTGGTCGGGTTTGGTACCTTTGAAGTTCGCCATCGGGCTGCTCGCACGGGCAGGAATCCCCAGACCGGTGAGACGATTGACATCGAGGCCCGCAATATGCCTGTCTTTAGAGCGGGCAAGTCCCTTAAAGAGGCTGTGCAGTAGTTGGACAAGCCGCCCTCCGTATTTTCTGGGGCATGTGGACAGACTCGTCTGCATGCCCCACAGCCTTTCTAGGCATGTTGGTCTCGTCGCATCGGGTCCCTAACAAGGGCTATCCTCGCTAGAACGGCGTACATCTCCATTAGAGCTCTGTTTTGGGGTTTCTTTCACAGTTGACTGATGATATAATGATACAAGCAAACGGTATGTTTATTACCGAGGCACAGAGGTGGTGCGCTTGAAAAGGATTTCCATAGGCTTGCTGGGGCTAGGGACGGTGGGCAGCGGGGTTGTGAAGATCATTCAGCGAAATGGACAACAAATCGCCCGGCGTGTAGGGGCGGAGTTGCATGTGAAGCGGGTGTTGGTCCGAGACCCCGGGAAGGAACGGGGTGTCGAACTGCCGGCTGATACGTTGACAACGGATCCTAGTTTGATTCTGCAAGACCCTGAGATTGACATCGTCGTAGAAGTAATGGGCGGGGTGGAACCTGCCCGGGACTATATCCTTCAGGCCCTATCTGCCGGAAAACATGTGGTTACCGCGAACAAAGAGGTTCTAGCGAAGGTCGGCGATGAGATTTTCGCCACTGCCGCAGCGAACAAGACCGATGTCTATTTTGAAGGCAGTGTAGGGGGGGGCATACCCCTGATCATGCCTTTGAAGGAAGGACTCACTGCCAACCGCCTTCATACTGTGATGGGGATCATCAACGGTACGACCAATTATGTCTTGACGAAAATGACCGATGAGAGAGCGCCTTTCGATGAGGTGCTCGAACAAGCGCAAAATCTAGGATACGCGGAAGCTGATCCTTCTTCTGATGTGGATGGGTTAGACGCAGCATACAAGCTGTCGATTCTAGCATCCCTTGCCTTTGATGCCCGGATTCCCTTGGAACAGGTCTATGTGGAGGGAATTAGGGCCATCACTCCTGCCGATATTGAGTCGGCCCGGGAACTCGGCTATGTGGTCAAGCTGCTGGCCATCGGCAAGGAAAGACCTGACGGCATTGAAGTCCGGGTGCATCCCACCTTTGTCCCCACCCATCATCCCCTCGCGGCGGTGCAGGGCGTTTTCAATGCTGTTTTTGTCCAAGGGGACGCCGTTGGCGATTTGATGTTTTATGGGCGCGGTGCGGGGGAGATGCCTACGGGGAGCGCCGTTGTCGGCGATATCATCGATGCCGTACGCAACCTGCAAAGCAAGGTTAACGGCCGGGTCAAAATGATGCGGCAGGATAAGCCCATCATTCCCATCGGACAGACAACGTCTAGATACTATGTGCGGATGTTGGTGGTGGATCGGCCCGGGGTATTGGCGGGCATTGCCTCCTGCTTCGGTGAAAATGACGTTAGCATCGAGTCGGTCATCCAGAAGGGCAAAGGGGAAGACCCGGTGAGTTTGGTGTTTGTCACCCATGAGGTAATGGATGCCAATATGGCTTGTGCCTTGAACCGAATTGCTCGTCTTTCCTTTGTCCGGGAGATTACCAATACGATCAGGGTGGAGGGAGAACCTCGTCGATGAAGCATGGTGAACCGTGGCCTGGCATCATAGGCAAGTATGGACAGTACTTGCCTGTGACGAAGGAGATGCCGGTGGTAACCTTGTTGGAAGGCAATACGCCCCTGGTATGTGCCCAGCGATTGGCCAGGCAAGTGGGTTTGAGGGCCGAGCTATTCATCAAGAATGATGCCCTCAATCCGACAGGGTCTTTTAAGGACCGGGGAATGACGTTGATGGTGAGCAAAGCCTTGGAGGAACATGCTATCGGAGTGATTTGCCCCTCCCTCGGCAATGCTTCTGCTTCCGCAGCCGCCTATGCGGCTAGGGCCGGCCTGAAGTGTTTTGCCCTGGCTCCGGAAGAGGTGGTTATCACCGGCCAAATGGCCCAAACCCAGGTCCATGGCGCCCATGTATTTGCTATCCGGGGCAGTTATGATGATTGCACGGCCATTGCCCAAGAGATCGCGGCGGACGATCGCCTTGTCTTGGTCAATTCCCTTAATCCTTACGCCATGCACGGTCAAAAGACCGCCGCCTTCGAGATTTGTGATCAATTGGGACAGCCTCCGACGTATGTAGCATTGCCTGTGGGTGATGGGGGGAACATCACGGCCTTATGGCAGGGCTTCAAAGAGTACGCCAAGAACCGTCTACCAAGAATGCTTGGCTTCCAAGGGACTGGAGCTGCCCCTTTGATTGACGGACAGCCGATTGCCAAGCCCCAGACCCTGGCTACGGCTATCCGGATCGGTCGTCCTTCCAATTGGCAGGGAGCCCTTGATGCTGTCGAGGAGTCCGGAGGACTGATGGAAAAAGTCACTGATGATGAAATCGTAGCAGCCTACCAGTTGGTCGCCGGGTTGGAGGGCATTTTCCTTGACCCGTCGGGAGCGTCGGCTTTGGCGGGACTAGTCAAGCTGTCCCGACAAGGATTCTTCAAGCCTGGGGAGAACGTCGGCTTGTTGGCTACCGGACATGGCTTGAAGGATGGATATCGGGCGGCAATTGCTCAGCCCTCTACGGTGGTTTATGTTGAGAATGCCAAGGAGGTCCGGAGGGCCCTCAAGAATTTGCGTTAGTGAGGAAGATGATGCATGGAACGGGTCTTTGTCAGGGTTCCGGCTACAACGGCTAATCTTGGTTCTGGATTTGACGCTGTGGGGATGGCCTTAGGGGTTTACAATGACTTTGAATTGGAGCTGACAAAGGATGAATCCTGGACGGCGGAAATAGCTGGTGAGGGCTCCGATGACCTGCCCGGGGATGAGACTAATTTAGTTTTGCGAAGTGCCCGTTTTCTTTTTGATCGCGCGGGAATTGCTGTCAAAGGTCTCAAAGCTAAGATATCCAATCGGATTCCCTTAGCCCGAGGCCTGGGGAGCAGTGCGACGGCCATTGTCGCGGGCTTGGTAGGGGCTAATGCCCTGTTAAATAGAGTTTTCTGCAATGATGAGATTCTGGCCATGGCCAGTTTGTTGGAAGGGCATCCTGATAATGTGGCGCCGGCCTGCCTTGGAGGGATAGTCGTTTCCTTTGAGAATGATGGTCGGTTATGGACCCAAAGGATTTGTCCACCGGCCGAACTTCATGTGGCCTTGGTTGTACCTCGATTCCATTTGAGTACGGCTGCTGCCCGGGCTGCTCTCCCTCGACAAGTGGCCTTGGAGGATGCCGTCTTCAACGTGGGTCGGGCGGCGTTTCTCGCCTGTGCCCTGGGAAAAGGGTCCTTTGACGGCCTGTCTTTTGCTATGGAAGACAGATTGCATCAGCCCTATCGACAAAACCTGGTGCCTGGGATGGAGGAGGTGTTTGCAGCGGCCAAAAGGGCCGGAGCCCTCGGTGTTGCCCTCAGCGGGGCTGGCCCTACGGTGATGGCGTTGAGCCTGCAAAATGACTCGAGACTGGGTGAGGCTATGGCTGGGGCCTTTGCCGCCCATGGGGTCCCAAGTGATGTCATTTGGACAAAGCCCTCCTCCCACGGGGCGTTATCTCAGTTCGAGGAGAAAGGATGACTGAACCGGATGGGAGAAAACAAGATTTTAGTGCAAAAGTACGGAGGCAGCTCCGTCGCCAATCCAGACAAGATCAGGGCCGTGGCCCGGCGCATCGTGGCGGCTAAGAAACGGGGCTACGACGTAGTTGTCGTAGTCTCAGCCTTGGGTGATACTACCGATGAGTTGATCGAATTGGCCCGTCAGATTACCAACCGACCTCCTCGTCGGGAGATGGACATGCTGCTGTCCACCGGGGAGCAAGTCTCAATCTCCCTGTTGGCGATGGCCGTTGACTCTTTAGGAGAGCCGGTCATCTCTTTGACGGGCGCCCAGTGCGGCATTATTACCGATGATAAGCATACTAAGGCTCGCATTTTGGAAATTCAGGCCAACAGGATCCAAGAGGAGCTTAGCCAAGGGAAAATCGTGGTTGTCGCCGGCTTCCAGGGAATCACTAGCCTTAATGACATCACCACCTTGGGCAGAGGCGGCTCTGATACCACCGCGGTAGCCTTAGCCGCGGTACTGAAGGCCAAGGTCTGTGAGATTTATACCGATGTGGACGGTGTTTACACCGCGGATCCCCGGGTTGTGCCCCAGGCAAGGAAGCTAGAGCAAATATCCTACGGTGAGATGTTGGAGATGGCCCGGCTGGGGGCAGGGGTCATGCAGCCCCGGGCAGTGGAAGTAGCCGCCCAATACGGCATTCCCATTCATGTGCGAGCTAGCTCTAAGGATGAACCAGGCACCATTATTAGGGGGGAAGAGGGTTTGGAGAAGGAAGTGGTGGTTACTGGCGTAACCCATGATACCAACGTGGCCAAGTTTGTGGTGGTTGATGTACCTGACAAGCCGGGGGTAGCTGCTAAGATCTTTTCATCCCTTGCCGACGACGGAATCAACGTCGACATGATCGTCCAGACAAACAAAAGGACCGGACGGACCGACATGCTCTTCACCGTGAGCAAAGATGAGATGGCTTCGACGAAAGAAATTGTCGAGCGGGTCTGCAAGGAGCTCGGTGGCGAACGGGTGATTGTTAATACAGAGGTGGCTAAGGTATCCATCGTCGGCGCTGGCATGGTCAGCAATCCGGGGGTAGCTGCGCGGATGTTCCAAGCTTTGGCCAACGAGAAAATCAATATCCAGGTCATTAGCACTTCGGAGATCAAGGTTTCCTGTTTGATTGATGCGTCTTTAGTTGTGCCGGCCGTTCAAGCCGTTCACAAGGAATTTGAACTCCATGTAGGCTAATAGAACTCTACATACGGGTAGGAAGGGGAGATGGGTGGATTCCATCTCCTCTTTTTTGAAGCAGGAAAATCTTCCCTGGCAAAGAATACAAATAGTATCTCGACCAGGTGGTCTTGCGCCCTTAGACAATACTGGGATGAAGCCGTCAGTTGTCAACCCATGTGAAGGGAGGGTGTAGACTATGCGGCTTCTCGAAGACCTCACTACGGGTAATATCCCCTTACATGGCCACTACTACACTTATTATCATGGAAGTTCTCATCTAGCTATTAAGATGATCACTCTAGCCCGGGGCGCTGCCAAGCGGGGAATAGCGTGCTTGCTTATTGCCGATGAAGTTGTCCGACTAGTGGTTATCCGGGGCCTTGAGGGGGAGTTCGTTGACCTAGTGCAGCTATTTCGCCCCGGGGAATGCATTATTG
>JAAZLZ010000230.1 GCA_012799075.1 Bacillota bacterium | reverse complement strand
GCTTTCAGCTGGTCGATGATGCTTCTGACCGTCCGCCGCTTGTACTTGAGTGAATTGCTTTCCATCAGCCAAAGATCGATGCGACACACCCCGATCACCATGCTCATCACCTATTCAGGTTAGCTCCTCTTGACCTCTTCCATGCGGAAGGCTTCCAAGACATCTCCTTCCTTGAGGTCGTTGAACCTCTCTAAACCAATGCCGCATTCGTAGCCGCTGGCCACTTCCCGGACATCGTCCTTGAAACGCTTCAGTGATGCTATGTTGCCCTCGTAGACGATGACATTATCCCGAAGGACCCTCATTTGGGCTGATCGCAGGATCCTGCCCTCGGTAACGTAGCAGCCTGCCACGATGCCCACGTTGGGCACCTTGAAGAGGGCTCGCACCTCGGCCTGACCCAAAACCACTTCTTTATACTCCGGTTCAAGCATGCCTTCCATAGCTGCCTTAATGTCATCGATGGCCTGGTAAATCACCCGGTATAACAGGATCTCAATCCCAAGGGTTTCCGCTAGCTTGCGGGCTGTTGGATCAGGTCGCACATTAAAACCGATGATAATGGCCTCTGAAGCATGGGCAAGGTTGACATCGCTCTTGGATACTCCGCCAACGCCGCCGTGGATGACATTGACCCTCACCTCGGGCGTACTTAGCTTCTCCAAGGATTGGCGCAGCGCTTCAACCGATCCTTGGACATCTCCCTTAACGACCAGGTTCAGCTGCTTGACTTCACCTGCTTTGATCTTCACGTTAAGGTCATCAAGGGTCAGTCGGCTTGTTCTGCTCCAACCTTCCTGCCGGGCCGTCTGGGCATATTCTTCAGCAATTGCCCTGGCTTCTCGCTCATCGTCCAGGGCAAGCAGGATTTCTCCAGCCGTGGGAACATCGTTAAAGCCCAATACTTCAACGGGGGTGGCAGGACCGGCTTCATCAACCCGTTCTCCCTTTGCACTGAACATAGCGCGGACCCTTCCATGAACGGATCCGGCGACAATGGGATCACCTACCCGCAGGACGCCATGTTGAACTAGGACGGTGGCCACAGGTCCACGTCCCCGGTCCAATTGGGCCTCCACGATGGTCCCCTTAGCCAAGCGATGGGGGTTTGCTTTAAGGTCCTGCATTTCTGCCACCAGCAGGATCATCTCCAGCAAATCATCCAGCCCTTCCCTGCGCAAGGCGGAAATCGGCACACAAACGGTGTCTCCACCCCACTCCTCGGGAATTAGGCCTTGTTCGGCCAGTTGCTGTTTGACCCGATCGACGTTGGCCTGGGGCCGGTCGACTTTGTTAATGGCAACTAAAATCGGCACCTCGGCTGCTCGGGCGTGGTTGATGGCTTCGATTGTCTGGGGCATTACCCCGTCATCGGCGGCCACCACCAAGACGGCCAAGTCCGTTACTTGTGCGCCCCGGGAGCGCATCGCCGTAAATGCTTCGTGGCCAGGGGTATCCAGGAAGGTAATCTTCTTACCCTTGACTTCAACCTGGTAGGCACCAATATACTGTGTGATGCCCCCTTCTTCACTGGCAGCTACTTTGCTTTTGCGGATGGCATCAAGGAGGGTAGTCTTGCCGTGGTCCACATGACCCATGATGGTCACCACAGGCGACCGTTCTTCGAGTTTTTCCTCATCGGCCTCCTCGATATCGATATCCATGGTCACAGGCGCGTATGCCTTAACTGCAAAGCCAAGTTTCTCGGCAACCAGCCTGGCGGCTTGTCGGTCCACGTTCTGATTGATGCCTGCCATGACACCTTGGGCCATCAGCCGCTTGATCAGTTCCGTGGCCGGTATCCGGCAAAGCTCAGCTAAGTCGCGAACGGTAATGGTTTCCGGAATTTCAATGACCTTTTTGTCCCCCTTGTCTTTACCGGGGGCATGAGCCTTGTCCGGGCGAGATGCAGCCTGCTTGGACTTGGCTTTGCCTGTCGGCGGCGACTTCGGCGGTGATTCCTTGGAAGTCGGCTTCACCTTAACAACTACCTCTTCATCCTCATCTTCATCTTCGGCAAAGTGGTCCTTCACCATGTTAGCAATATCTTCATCAATGGTGCTCATATGGTTTTTTACATCGGCACCTAGGTCCACCAAAAAGTTCACCATGGCTTTGCTGGAGACGTTAAGCTCCTTAGCCAATTCATAGATTCGCACTTTGGCCATACACATCACCCCTACAAATTCTTTGCCCGTTCCGTATTTTGCACACCCTGTTCAACTAGCCGGGCAAATTCGTGCCGTGTGAGGCCCACCACTGCTCGAATTCCTTTGCCGATGCTTTTCCCCAATTCTTCCTTATCTGCCGGCAAGACTAGAAAGGGCACTTGGAATCGTTGGGCCAGATTCCGAAAGCGTTTGGTTGTATTGCTGCTAGCATCCGATGCCAGCAGGACAAGTTGAACCCTGCCTTTGCGCAAGGCCGATTCCACCGCTCCTTCTCCCGCCACCACAGCACCGGCTGCTTGGGCGAAGCCCAACATGTTCAAGTAACTCACTGCTCTCCCCTCAGCCGACCTTGTAGTTTCTCCCAAAGCTCATCGGGAATGTCCCTTTGCAGCGATCGCTGCAAAGCCTTTGATCTAACGGCTGCATCCAGGCAGTCCACCAGAGGACAGATATAGGCGCCGCGTCCGGACGCCTTGCCGGTTTCATCCAGGTCAATCTCTCCATCGGGGCCCCGAACGATACGGATCATCTCTCGTTTGGGGCGCACCGTTCGGCAACCCACACAGGTCCGCATCGGGATCCGTTTCTGTCTGGGCATGGATACACCCCACCTACTCCTCGAAATCAAAATCCGTCAGTGTTAGCTCCGAAAGGTCCCTGAGCACCCGGCGCTTCTCCTTGCGCCCTTCTTTC
>JAAZLZ010000229.1 GCA_012799075.1 Bacillota bacterium | reverse complement strand
GGTGGGTGTCTCCTTTCGGGGTCAATCTAGGTTCGACCACTTAGATAATACCCCAGAGACTCCCACCTTTTCCAGTATCCGTTTTAATCTTGCGAGATACTGTGAACGAAACTCTAGCCCTTCTACCAGCTGGCGAGGTTTTTCCTTGAAAAGGGGATCTGTCTGATGTACACTTGTGCTTGTATTCAAGGAGCAGAATTGGAGGCGGACAGACCCTTGAAAGTTGGCATAATTGGTTTACCACAGGTTGGCAAGACAAGTCTCTTTCGTTTACTGACGGGCAATGGGGCGACAGCTAAGGGCCGCGCCGGCATCGGTGTGGCTCCCATTCCCGATGACCGCATCGATCTATTAAGCAAGATGTATCGACCGAAAAAAACGACCTATGCTACTTTAACTTGCATCGATACCGAAGCGTTCTCCCCCGGGGAGGGAGTGCCCCGCTTTCTAAATGGCATCCAGGACGCGGATGCTTTGATCCAGGTGGTGGGCGGGGTTGTCTCGGATGATCCTGCTGGACAGCTAATGGCCGTCCAAGATGAGTTGGCCTTGGTGGATTGGGGGCTCTTGGAGACTCGATTGGAACGGCTGCAAAAGGAGCAGCGGCGGGTTTCGACCAATGGTCAGGAATTAAGTCTTTTGGAGAGAACCCGCGATGCAATGGAAGGTGGCAGGCATCTGCGGACGATGGAGTTTACCGATGAGGACCGTCGGCTCCTGCAAGGGTACTCTTTTTACACCATGAAGCCACTGATTATTGTGGTGAATGTGGATGATGGAGCCTTGCAGGGTCAATATCCCGGCGAGGAAGAAATCACTCGATGGGCTCACGAACAAGGGGTGACGGTAGTGCCTGTCGCGGCCCAGATAGAGTGGGAAGTGGCCCAGTTGCCGCCGGAGGAGCAAGGAGCGTTCATGAAGGATCTGGGGCTGTCAGAGCTTGGAATCGTACGGCTGGCCCGAGCAGTCTACACCCAATTGGGTCTTATCTCTTTTTTCACCGTGGGGGAAGACGAAGTTCGGGCATGGACCATTAAGCAGGGAACAACAGCGAGACAAGCGGCCGGGAAGATTCATAGTGACATTGAGCGAGGATTCATTCGCGCTGAGGTCGTCTCTTATCATGACCTGGTCAAGTTGGGCTCGGCGGCCAAAGTGAAGGAGGCAGGTCTCTTTCGTCTAGAGGGGAAAGACTACGTTATGGCCGATGGGGATGTGGTTTCTTTTCGATTTAACGTCTGATATTGTAACGAGGGCGGCGCCTCCCAGCCACTGCCTGGTTGGATCCGCCGACATGTTGTGATCGCCTGATGATAACCTCCGTGGATGCTCTATTTGGGCTAGCAAGTGCATTTACTTTGGTTGTTGTCAGGCCATAAGGGGACAATCGATGAAATCATATGGCAAGGTTATTGACCTAATCATTGCCCTTGTCGCTGTCAGTTTTTTGCCTAGGCTATCAACCTATTGCACCAATGGCCTAAACCCGCTGATCCGAAGCCTCGATCAGGATGGGGCATTTCTTTGGATTTCTGTCCATCACATTCTCATGCTTATCCTTACTGTTGTTGTCATGGCATTTTACTTCAACAACTTGAAACACTGGGGTTTTGTCTTCACCAGGCATGAAGACAATCTGAAGATCGTAGGATGGTTCTTGGTAGCATATTCCCTGATTGAGGTCATGGTTGCCGTATTGATCTTAGGCGGCAAGGGATCAGATTTTGGACATCCGCTGAGTTTCAAGAACATTTTCGGTCATTATTGTTTTCAAGCACTCATATCCGGCACTTGTGAAGAACCCCTGTTTAGAGGTTTTGCCGTTACAGTGCTTGCCCAGTCATGGAAGGGGAGGCTTAGAGTCGGCAAGACGGATTTCTCCGTCGCTGGAATATTGGCTGCACTTCTGTTTGCTTTCGCACATATAGGTTTTAGGCTCCACCCCTTCGAAATCTTTCGGCTAAGCCCAATGCAGTTGCTGAGTGCTTTTGGATACGGACTGCTGTATGCAGTCCTTTTTGAGAACACCAACAGCCTATTTCTACCAATAGTTCTGCATAATGCCGCCAATGTGATTGCCATTACGATACAGTACGGACTGGCGGTGTTGTAAAGGACACGTTTTCCCATGGGCAATGGGCGAAATCTGTCATAGCCAAGGAGTGGGTCTGTTGGCACTAGTTGAAGGGGAGCCATTCCGACTGAGCTCAATCAACCTAGTGGGGGCCTGCCTGAAGTCAACGAGGTAGGTCTTTTTCGTCTGGAGGGGAAAGACCACGTCGTGGGAGACGGATCTATGGTGTTGAATACACGCCTTTCATCCCAAAGGGAAGGCCGCGCAGCTCCAGGACTATCCGACGAGTTCCGTGAACCAGCTGTGAAATAGCTCGGTCCCGTTTTTGTGCAACAAGTCTCTCCCATGTTGGGCGTCGCAAGGGATAGACCAGCGTTGCCGTGATTGTCTCCGCATCATAAAGAGCCGCGTACGCAAGTATTTGGTGAAGATCCCTGCGATGGGCTGCCCGTGTCTCCTCTGTGAAGCGGCGCCAACCTATATGATCCAGCTCGGCAAGGTGGGCCTTGTATTTGGCATCGACTACTTGGATGGAGCGGCCCCGGCGAATGACGATGTCCGGGACTAAATGGCCCAAGGAACGATGCATAGGATCGGACCATGCAAGGGGGATCGTAGTCTCGCCTAAGCGGGCGACCTTGACTTCGCCGCCGTTTATCGCGGCCTCCCTGCGCATGACCCCTTCAACATAGGTTTCCCATAATTGACTTAGGGACAAGGACCAGGCAACACCATCGAGTTCACGGCCGCCGCCCAGGCCGCGTTTTTCCTCGATCCAGACGAGGGCTTCCAGGCCTTGCCAAATGACTTCGTTGGCCAGGCCGGCCCGGGCCATGCGGGCCAAGTTTGATCCATCGGGGCGTTGAGGAGCCACATCGGTCAAGGTGGCCAGCAGACGTCGAGCTAATTGGGCAAGAGTGTTGGCGATCAGGTCTGCTTGTCCCACCCTGCATAAGTCCAAATGAAGCCTTTCCAGGGCCCAGCGAACATACCGACGTAGTTGGAGCTCCTTGTCCAGGTCAGGAAAACGACAGGGCAGCTGCTCCCAACGACCTCTTCCAAGGGATTCATTAATGTAGCGATGCCAAAGGATCCTTCCTCTAGGGTAGGGGAGGGTCTCTTCTTTGTCCTGGTAGCCTCGGTGCATTTGGGAGAGGAGTGCCTGCAAACGGAACAAAATGGGCCCTGCGAGGACCCAGGGCGGCACCTCCCGGCCGCTTCCCGGAACCATGGGCAGCTCATGGAACTCGGGCAGGGCTGGCCAACCAGTCTCTGCTAGAACTAGACCAACACCCGACCAGCCGAAGCGGGGCCGGACCACCAAGCCCCCGACGACCTGATTGGTTTGTCCCGATCGAAGGGGAATGGCTCCTGTCCTGTCTCCCCCTTGGACCTGCAGGCTAAATCCGAACGCGTCAAATTCGGCGGTGGCCTTGACGTTGAGGGCCCGAAAGGCTTTTTCGTTGAAGCGAAGGAAAGAGTCGGCGAAACCTCCCCAGCCGCCACCACGTTGTTTGGGTGCAAAGGGCTGGGGGGCAATGGTGACGGGCGGGCCATTATCAATCACGCTATACAGGGGAAGCTGCTTAGGCCTATAGTGTCCAGAGGCCATGATCAACGAAGCTCTCGATCTGATCGCGAACGGCATACAGTTCGGCACTGAACGAGGCCACCAGCCCAGTTTGGAGGTACTCATCCAGCAGCGGCAGCAGCTCAAAACGGAAGCGCTGCCTTAGTTGCTTGTCCGTTTCCGCAAGGAAGAAGCTTTGTCCAGGTAACAGATCTAGGATTTCGTCGGCAGCATGCTCAATGAATACATCCTGGAGCGCGGCAAAAACCCTGACGGCAACTGGAATACTGTTCTTTGCGATTACATCCAAGTCGGGAAATAGGGAAACGAAGGCGAAGCGGCGTCTGATCGCCAGGTCGATTGGAGCAATGGAGCGGTCGGCGGTATTCATCGTACCTAGAACATGGAGGGTCGGCGGCAGTGCAAATGAAGTGGTGCCATTTACTTCGTAAGGCAGCTGCACCATCCGCTTTTCGCCCGCTTCGAAAAGATAGATGGCTTCGCCAAGGACCTTGCCCAGATCCGCCCGGTTGATCTCATCGATAACGAGTAAGAAGGGTCTGTTGTCGGCCGCTTGGGCAGCTTCCACAAGCCAACCGGGGCGTACATTGAAATACAGTGACTGATCGCTGGTCCCAGGTGAAAGACCGATAATGAAGTCTTCGTAGGTGACCGCCGGATGGAACTGAACAGTCATACCGTGGGCGTTGAAGAAGTGTTGTTGAATTCGTTTGGCCATCCTTGTCTTGCCTGTGCCTGGGGGGCCCTGCAGAATGACAAAACGCCGTTCCTGCAACAGCCTGTATACGTCGTCCTCCGTGGCGCGGGTGACAATTTCTGAGCGTAGGGCATCGATGAGCCCATCAAATTCTTCCTGGTAGTCCTTCTTCGTTTGCCATCCTCGCTCAAAGGCGTACAGGTCAAAGAAGGCCTGGGTAACAAGACGCGCCCGCTTAGGATCATTACGCGGGATCTTTGCGATGGCGTAGATTTCGGCTCCATACCGATTCAAGGCCCTTTGAAAGTCGGGCAAATGGTTGCTAACGAAGTGGGGGACTGCAACTGCCAGGGCAGTCGGATCGGGTTTCGCCCAGGCCCAGACTTTGTGGTTGGCCAAATAACGTCGAAGGGCGTGGATCCTTCGACGGTGGCCAGGGCGACTGAGAAGGCCCTCATCGGGTGAAAGGCCGGCTGTGCCGACTACAAAAGTGAGGATGGATCCATGATCCTCCGTAGGGAACCAGACGACGCTACTGCCTCCATAAGCACCGGAGGGGGGATTGTCCGGATGGATGAAGCCTGCAAAGGGAATGTCGATCTTGGATGATAATGGGTCGCGGATGGCTGTCTGGTTCAAGAAACGTTGGTGGTAACGGTTGCCGAACAGGGCTTCTAGCAAGGGTGCTGCGCCACCGTCAGGGGCGGGCAGACCCCCGGCGATCAGCTGGGACAGACTCATCAGGGCATCGGACATGGATGAACCTCCTCGTTTGAATCTACCCATTTGTTCGACCGATTACCATGATAGTCCTTTTTGTGACCATCCAACCTGCCGAGTCTTACAATTTCCCACATTGGGCAATTGGCTTCGCTACGCCAAGGTAATCTCCAAGATCAATCTCAATGGAAAGATGACATGGTTCAGGTGAGGGTGCTTAACGATGGACCGCTCATCTTATGATGGTATTTGGCAAATACACCAAGGGGGATAAGAGGAGTTACAGGCGTAGGAAGTCCGCTGAAAAGCAGCCCGAGGGCAGCTTCACCCTTGCACCTGTCCTTAAGGACAGGTGCGCTCAATTATACGCTATCCTTATCCTCTCATCGGCAAGAGTAGGCTTGATGATTTCCTGCCAGAATGCCGACTTCCAGGTACCTAGTCTCGAGTGCATGTCGTAGTATTTCTGGGGAATTGGGTGGGTTCCTACAACTACCCGCAAGCCGTACCTTTCCTCTATGTACCTCTTGAAATGGGAAATTCTCGGGCATGGGGGATATCCGACTACCATACCGGTTGCAAGATGGACGACCTCCACGCCGTTCTTCTTCATCTCCTCAGGCGCGTACTCGACATTTCCGCCGGGACACCCATCGCAAGTTGTATAGGAAACTATCTTTGCGTCCCGATTTTCATAGACGTCGAAGGCCCCCTCCCGATTCTCAAACGCTCTAAAACATTTTCCACCAGCACACGTGTGGTAGCGATGGCAAATTATGATTCCGACCCTTACTACGTCGCTCATAGTGCACCTCCGGATTAATTGGCATAACACGGCTACAATTAAAATTGTATCCCAATTGGCGTTAGTAGGCAACCCGACTTCGACATTACGTGGACATACGAAAGGGAGCAAGATCCGTCTACAACGGCATCCACAGCAGTTTGTGAGCTTGTGAACGTGTGACTACGCATTTTCGGTGGGTTCGGCGTGAATATTGAACATGAGGGGAGGCTCGGAAACCCGCATAGCGGCGGGAATAGGGCCAGCAGGGTTTGGAAGCTTTGGGCTTTAATGCTGCAGCTCTGTTCAAGGAAAGGCAGATCGAAGTCAATAAAGGATGACAGCGCAGTTCGGCTGTCATCTAAGAATGCTGAATTTGGCCCGCCCGCCAGGATTTGAACCCGGGGCCTCCTGATCCGAAGTCAGGCGCTCTATCCAGCTGAGCTACGGGCGGATGTCATCCTGCAATGGAATCCTACCACACTTTTGCTGGAATCGCAAGGGTGGAGGAAGGTGAGGATCGCGTCAAGATACTGTAGGTTAAGAAAGAAGAGATGCATCCCACC
>JAAZLZ010000228.1 GCA_012799075.1 Bacillota bacterium | reverse complement strand
CCGGAGCGGCGATGATCCCTGCCTGGCGCATGCCGCCGCCAAGCACTTTGCGCACGCGACGGGCTTTAGCGATGAATTCCTTCGTGCCGCACAAGACTGCCCCGACAGGACAGCTCAAACCCTTGGACAAACAGAAAGTGACCGAGTCTGCCTGGGCGGCGATCTCCTTGGCCTCTACCCCCAGGGCAATGGCCGCATTGAAAATCCTGGCTCCGTCTAGGTGAACCTTTAGATCATGGGCCTTGGCGACTTCCTTAATGGCCTTCATTTGCTCGATGCTGATCACAGTGCCGCCGGCGCTGTTGTGGGTGTTTTCAAGGCAAATGAGGCTGGTGCGGGGGTGGTGCTCATTGTTCTTGTCCCGGATGGCCTTTTCCACCGCCGCCGGCTCCAAAGCACCCTTGTTGCCAGGAACCAGGTGGGGCATGCAGTTGGCGACCGCGGCTATTCCCCCGGCCTCAGAGGTGAAGATGTGGGCATTGGCCTCCATGATCACCTCATCGCCCTTCTGGGTGTGGGAGGCTACGGCAATCAGGTTGCCAGCCGTGCCGCTGGTGACCAAGAGCGCCGCCTCCTTGCCCATCTTGGCCGCAGCCAACTCCTGCAGCCGATTGACGGACGGATCCTCGTTCTTGACGTCATCTCCCAAGGGGGCGTTCATGATCGCCTCCAGCATTTCCCTCGTCGGCAGAGTCACTGTATCACTGCGATAGTCAATGAATTTTGCCATCAAAGAAGACCCCTTTCCACTCGTTGTCTCTCCTGCTGGTTGCCGAATTGCCTTTCTTCCCTGTCTATTCACCCTTTACGCGGGGATCTCCTTTCTGTTGGGGCTGCGGTTATCCTAGAACAAGGCGGGCTCAAGAACGTGTATCACCGCAGCGAAGGGAGTGGGCTAGCCCCTGGGCCAAAGCTTCAAAATTAAAAACAGAAATATTAAAAGGAATGAAAAGAGTCTGAGGAGAACTATTATATGCAAGATATCTGAGTGGGCAGGTGATTATATGGATGGAAACAGACTCGGCCGGATAACGAATATTATCTTGCGTTGTTTGATTGTTATCATGGGTGTTGCCATGTTCGCTGCCGTTGTCTTGGGGGTTTTCTTCCGCTATGTCCTGAACAACCCATTGGCATGGACTACCGAGGTGGCCACCTACTTGCTCATCTGGTCCACTTTGATTGGAACTTATTATGTTCAACGGGAAAATGCCCATGTCCGCATGACGTTCATTGTGGACAAGTTGTCGGGTCGACCCCGCAGGATTGTTAATATCATTGGGAACATGGCCGTCCTGGTCTTTCTGGTGGTAATGGGCAAAGAAGGATGGGTTTTGGCTACCAAAATGGCTCGCATCAGGACGCCGGCTCTGCGGATATCCATGTCAATTCCTTTTCTCAGCATTCCCGTCGCTGCCCTCCTGATGGGAGTCCTGTGTGTAATCTCCATCGGCTCGGAGCTAATTGAGGCAGTTGCAGACGAAACCCGACAAGGGAAGGGGTAGCCAAATGATCGTCTTTCTGTTAATCGGCGTTCTAGCAGTGACCCTGATGATGGGTATTCCCATTGCCTTTTGCATTGGTCTGGCGACGATGGTTGCCCTAGCCGTTCAGGGTACTCCCTTCACTGAAATCCCTCGCAACATGTTTGCGGGCCTGAACTCCTTTCCTTTGCTATCAATGCCTTTGTTCATCTTGGCTGGCGACATCATGCTGCGGGGTCGCATCACCAAGATGCTCCTGGATGTTTCAGACCTGGCCGTGGGCAGGATTGTCGGCGGGTTGGGCCATGTCAACATCCTGGCCAGCATCCTCTTTGCCGGGATCACCGGCATGGCCACAGCTGATACAACCGCCCTTGGCTCTGTCTTGATTCCGGCTATGGTTGAGAAGGGGTACGAGCGGGATTACAGCACGGCGATAACAATCGCATCTTCGATAATAGGTCCGATTATCCCCCCTAGCTTGACCTTTGTCATTTATGCCCTGGCCGTCGGACGGGTTTCCATCGGGGGACTCTTCTTGGCAGGGGCAGTTCCCGGAGTATTAATGGGTATAGGGTTGATGGTGGTCCACTACTTCATTAGCCGGAAGCGGCAATACGAAAAGCGGGAGCACGCTATCCCTTTGGCCCAGACGCTAACCATTCTCAAAGAGGGTTTCCTGGCCCTGCTAATGCCAGTGATTATCATCGGGGGAATCCTGACCGGGGTGTTTACAGCCACAGAAGCCGCGGGCGTGGCAAGCTTGTATGCTATGGTAGTTTGCTTGTTCATCTTCCACACCATTACCTGGCGGGATCTGCCCGACATCATGCTCAACATGGTCAAGGTCAGCGCCATGATTGCGTTGATCCTGGGTACCAGCAAGGGCTTTTCGTGGGTGTTGACCACTCAAAACGTACCCCATATCATTGGGGGCGCGCTAACGGGCTTGACTGACAGCCCCCTCGTCTTTCTAATGCTTGTTAATATCATTCTGTTAGT
>JAAZLZ010000227.1 GCA_012799075.1 Bacillota bacterium | reverse complement strand
AATGAGCATCGTCCGGAATTGGCCCAGGATCGCAATGAAAACAAGCATTACTTCGCCGCGAAAAGGATGATTGAGCGAGGTGGGCGACGAGACATATTCCTAGGCGCCCGGGAATGCCAAGGGTATGTGGAGCCTTGCCGGTTTGGCCAGGGAGATGGTTACTACGATGACTATGGCGAACTGTCCTTTGGTCTAATGTTCCATGGATTCGACTATCCCAGTGATACTGGCAAGTCGGAGTTGGTATCGCGGTTTTGGACCCCTAGGCTAATCGATGGTGTGGTGGAGTTCATCAGGCCGGAGGACTGCACCATACGCAAATGGGTGCGAGAGATGGAAATGCAGGAACTTAAGGTGACACCGCTAGCTGAGGATGAGTCATTAAGAGACCTTTGGTCAGGTGGAGGTGGACAACCATGAGCTGGGTTCAACGCCTCTATGAAACCTATGAAAAGAACGCCAGCCAAGCTGGTCGAGCAGCCTCGGAGCTCGTGCTCTTGCCCATCTGTCATTCTACGCAGCAGGCTCAGATTACCATTGTGCTAAACCACCTGGGGGAGTTCCTGCGGGCAGCGGTTGTGCCCTTGCCGGATTGCCGTACAATTATACCCTGTACCGAACGTTCCGGTTCTAGGGGGGGAACTAAACCCGTCAACCATCCCCTCTGCGATAAACTGCAGTATGTGGCCGGGGATTTCCTTGATTTTGGAGGGGTCGTAACCTCCGGTTTTGCCCGGCAGCCCACCGAACCCCATGGGATGTATCTAGCTGATCTTGGTGCTTGGTGTGAGTCTGACTACTCCCATCCGAAAGTAAGTGCCGTCCACAAGTACGTGAGTAAGGGCACTGTGGTGGGGGATCTAGTTCGGTATGGCACTCTTCATGTGGATGCATCGGGAAAACTCCTCGATGCTTGGAATGGTGAGCCCAATGCGATCGTACCCGATATCTTCCAAGTGCTTCGGACGCTAAAGCAACAGGATGCCTTTATCAGGTGGGCAGTGGAATTCCCAGGCGATCCACAGACACAGCTATGGAAAGACGAGGCGGTTTACGAAAGCTGGATTAAGTTTTACACTTCAGGTCAGGCCAACAGGGGCCTTTGCTATGTGATCGGTGACGAAGTGGAATTGGCTCTATTTCACCCTGCCAAATTGCGCCATGACGGTGATAGCGCCAAGCTCATTTCTGCCAACGATAAGCAGGGATTCACTTTTCGCGGCCGATTCCTAGACGATGTACAGGCGGCAGGAGTATCCTTCGAAGTCACTCAAAAAGCTCACAACGCGCTACGGTGGTTGATACAAAAGCAAGCTTTTCAGACCAGCGGCCTGGTGATCCTCACCTGGGCAACGGGAGGTGAAGATGTACCGGACCCCCTCATGGATATTTACGGGTTGTCCCAGATGACCGACGAGTCTGCCGCGTCTGATGTGGGTTATACAGCCGAGGATTTTGCGCGGGAACTCCGTCGTTCGATTCTTGGTTATCGGCAGCAGCTTGGAAGCACCGATGGCATCATGATCATTATCTTGGATGCGGCCACACCCGGTCGGATGTCGATCCGGCTCTATCGGGAAATGATACCAGCGGAGTTCCTCGCTCGGATTGAACACTGGCATGAATCCACGGCCTGGACCCATACCTATCGGAGTCGCCGATGGTCTAAAACACTATCCAAGGTGCTGCCCAAGGAATACGTTTCTGCACCGAGCCCCGTTGATATGGTGGATGCCATCTATGGGCACCGTCTAGACGGCAGCCTGCGCAAAACAGCCATCGAACGGCTCGTACGTTGTATCGTGGATAATGAACCCATACCCAGGGATATGGTCCAGTCAGTCGTGTATCGAGCCGCCAACCCGGCAGCGATGGAGCCCTGGGAGTGGAACAAGACCCTAACCATAGCCTGTTCCATGTATCGCAAGTTTAGAGAAACGGAGGGGTATTCCTTGGCACTCGAGGTAGACCGAAGGAGCCGTGATTATCTTTATGGACGTCTGTTGGCATTGGCCGACAGCATCGAAGAGTGGGCTCTAAGTGAAAGTGGAGAACAGCGGCAGACCAATGCAATCCGACTAATGCAGCGGTTTTCCGAAAGACCCTTTTCCACATGGAAGGTGATCGAACTGTCTTTGGCTCCCTACAAGGCGCGCTTAGGAAATCGGGGTCGGAGGCGAGTAAACGAGATTTCTGAGGTCATGGCTCTGTTTGAAACAGAGGACTTCATCTCTGACAAGCAACTATCGGGTGAGTTTCTATTAGGCTATCATTGCCAAAGACAGGCCTTATGGAAAACGGCAAAGGTTGATGGAGAGCCGGCAGACAACTAAGAGGGAGGGCTTGAGAGTGGGTGCTTTGCAAAAGAAAATCGACTTTGCTGTGATTATCTCGGTGAAGAATGCTAATCCAAATGGTGATCCCCTCAATGGGAATCGGCCCAGGGTTACCTACGATGGCCTGGGGGAGATCTCTGATGTTTGCATCAAACGGAAAATCAGAAACAGGCTGCTAGAACGGGGCGAGGGCATTTTTGTCCAGTCCGATGATTATCGCATGGACGATTATCGGAGTCTGCGCAGTCGGGCCGAGGGAGAGCTGACTAAGGAGGAACTGAAAAACGCGGACAAGCTGAGGGAAGCTGCCTGTAAGAAATGGTATGATGTGCGAGCCTTTGGACAAGTATTT
>JAAZLZ010000226.1 GCA_012799075.1 Bacillota bacterium | reverse complement strand
TGATGAGGTAGTCCCTAAAGCGGGGAATGGGGTCCTTCTGCTTCCAGGCCTCGACTTCTTCCTTGCTGCGATACAGGCCCGGGTCGCCGACGGTATGACCCGTCCACCGGTAGGTAAGACACTCGAGCAAGGTCGGCCCTTTCCCCTCCCTGGCCCTGGCTACAGCCTCCCGGGCTGCTTCGTAAACCTGCAGCACATCGTTGCCGTCCACCTGGACGCCGGGGATGCCGTACCCGGCGGCCCGTTCCACAACCCCCTCGATGGCCAGGCTCTCCCTGGTGGAGGTGGAAACGGCATACATGTTGTTTTCGCAGACAAAAACCACCGGCAGCTTCCAAACCGCGGCCATATTGATCCCTTCATGGAAGGCCCCCGTGTTCGAGGCTCCGTCACCGAAAAAGGCTGCTGCCACCCGGTCGTCCCCTTTGATGGTGCTGCCCAAGGCAGCGCCGACAGCGATGGGTATGCCGCTGCCGACGATGCCGTTGGCTCCAAGGATCCCCAGGTCCAAATCAGCAATGTGCATGGAGCCGCCCTTGCCCTTGCAGTAGCCCGTCGCCTTGCCTAATAGCTCGGCCGTCATCTTGTTCAAATCGCCGCCTTTGGCGATGCAGTGACCATGACCCCGATGGGTGCTGGAGATGTAGTCATCGGGCCTAAGGGCGGTGCAAACCCCGACCCCCACGGCCTCTTCCCCGAGGTAGACGTGGGTTGCCCCCCGAACCAGGTCTTGTTCGAAAAACCTCAGGATGGCCTGCTCAAAGTAGCGGATAGCCAGCATCTTCCGCAGCATGACAACCAGGGTATCCTTGGAAAGCTCCATTGTTTACCCTCCCTACATGGCCCGCTCGTAGATGGCCTGAATCTCATCCCGGGATATCCGCCGGGGGTTGTTGGCCAAGAGGCGGGTGACTTGGGAGGCGGCATCGGCCAGCTCGGACGCGGCGCTCGGGTCCACGCCCACTTCCTGCAGGCTGCTGGGGATGCCCACATCCTCGACCAAGGCCTTAATGGCCTCCAATGCCTTCCGGGCTCCATCCCGCAGGGAAAGCCCCTCGGTGGGCTCGCCCATCAGCCGGGCCACATTGCAGAACTTCTCCAGGTTGGCCAGATAATTGAACTCCATCACATAGGGCAGGAGCAAGGCATTAGACACGCCGTGGGGTATCCTGTAGGTTCCCCCCAAGGGATAGGCCAACGCGTGAACTCCGCCGGTTCCCGCCATGCTCAGGGCAATTCCTCCGTAGACGCTCCCCAGGGCCATGTCGTAGCGGGCCTCTAAGTCCCCTGGATTGGCCACCACCGTCCGCAGACTCCGGGCGATCCGCCGGATGGACTCCGCGGCGAACAGGTCCGAATGGACCGAAGCCCTAACGGAGGTATAGGACTCAACGGCATGGGTGAAGGCATCCACCCCAGTGGATGCGGTCAGACGGGGCGGCGCCGACAAGGTCAGCTTGGCATCCACAATCGCCACCCGGGCGAAGTTGTAGGGACTGACGACCCCCACCTTCAACTTCTCTTCCTCATCGAGGAAAATGGCATTAGGGGTGACTTCGCTCCCCGTCCCCGCGGTGGTGGGAAGCATAATCGTTGGCACCGAGGGGTTTTTCACCAAACCGGTGCCGAAGTAGTCCTTGATGGAACCGGGATTATTGGCCAGCACGGCAGCTCCCTTCGCCATATCCAGGACAGATCCGCCGCCAACGCCCACGATCACATCGGGCCTTAGCTCCCTCGCCGCATCCCCCAGCTTGTCGGCATCCTTGACGGCCGGCTCAGGGGGTACGTCATCGTAAACAGACAGTTCCTCGCAGCATGCCTTCAAGTTCCCTTCGATCTCTTCCGTCAGCCCGGCGCCCCTTACCCCCTCGTCGGTGATAAGCAGGACTTTCCGAGCTTTCAGCTTTTCAACTTCCTCAGGCAGACAATCGGAACAGCCGATGCCGGTGATCACCTGCACCGGTAAATAAAAGGTTTGTGGTCCTCTCACGGCTTACGCCTCCTTTGTGCTAATCCATCCACAATCCCCCGTTGATATCCAAACACTCGCCAGTCACCCAAGCGGCCTCCTCAGAGACAAGATACAGCACACCAGCGGCGATCTCCTCCATAGCCCCGTAGCGGCCCAGGGGAATATTCCGGGTGAGTCTAGCCATCTCCTCTTCCGTCCAGTTGACGGTCATCTCGGTCGCCGTGGGTCCTGGGCAGACGGTGTTGACGGTGATGCCATAGGGGGCGCAGTGACGGGCCAAGACTTTGCCCATCGCGATGATGCCGCCCTTAGAGGCGGTGTAATGGAGTCCAGCCACCATGGCCCCCATCTTGCCGGCGACGGATGCAATATTGACGATTCGGCCCCAACCTTGCTTCTTCATCGACGGCAGCATGGCCCTGATAATCAGGTAGGCTCCCTTGAGATTCACCGCCAGCACCCGGTCCCATTCTTCCGAGCTGATGTCTTCCAAGGGGGTGATGGGGCAGATCCCCGCGTTATTGACCACGATGTCCACCCGACCGAACCTGGCCAGGATTTTATCCGCCAGGGCCTTGGCGTCTTCATCCTGGGATACGTCGACCCGCACCGCCAGGGCTTCGCCACCCATCTGCTCTATCTCTTTGACCACTTTTTCTGCTTCTTCCAACATCAGATCGGCGATGACCACCTTGACTTTCTTGTTGGCCAATCCCAGGGCCACCGCCTTGCCGATGCCCCGGCCGGCCCCTGTGACCACCGCCACACTGCCTTCGAGTTTGTATCCCATGCCAAAAATCCCCCTTTCGCCTTAGTCCAGGCGTTTTAAGTACTCCATGGCCACCGTCAGGGCCTCCCGATCGCCGAAAGCCCCGGCTTTGGTCACTACC
>JAAZLZ010000225.1 GCA_012799075.1 Bacillota bacterium | reverse complement strand
TCGGGCCAGTCCCTCCACCACTCTTGATAAGAGTTGAATTACCAAATTCAATTTTAAAGCCATGATACCATTAACCCGTTCCGCTGTCAACGGGGCGCCCATCAAGAAGTCCCCGATGCATAAGAACACCTGGAATGGAAGAAGATGAAGCTAGTGCCTCAACCTTGGGGGTGCCCCATGTTCATTAGCAGGATCCTAAAGAAGCTTGCGCGCCCTAGACCTAGGAAGGCCAGCGCTGGAATTCCCCAAAGGCTTTCCGCCAAGTTGGACCGGCTGCAAAAACAGTTCGACAAGGCCGATGACTTTCTCGTTCGGGAATTTGCCATCGGCCCGGCCCAGATCCCCGCGGCGGTTGCTTATCTTAAAGGCATGGTTGACGATGCGATCATCTGCCAGGGGCTGCTGAAAAACGCCATGCTGGAGCTCCGGAAGGTCACCCCTGGCAAGGAGCTTGATGAACGAAGCATCTTGGCCATGATCAAGCAGGTGGTGACCATTACGGAATTAGAAGAGGTCAACCGGTGGGAAGACCTAGTTGTCCACCTGCTCAGCGGTCATGCCATCTTGATGGTTGACGGAATGGGCACAGCCCTAGCCGTCGATGTGACGGGCTGGGAGCACCGGGGTGTGGAGCAGCCCGTAGCCGAAGCGGTCATCCGGGGTCCAAGGGACAGCTTCACCGAATCGATCCGCATCAACATCACTTTGATCAGACGGCGCCTACGGGATAGGAGCCTCAAGGTGGAAACGCATAAGCTTGGCACAAGGAGCCTGACCGATGTGGCCCTTGTCTACATCGAGGACATCATCGATCCGGCCGTCCTGGCCGAAGCCCAAAAGCGCCTGCAGGCCATCAAAGTAGATGCCATTCTAGACAGCGGCTACATCGAAGAGCTAATTGATGACTGCTGGTGGTCCCCCTTTACCACCACCCAGGAGACCGAGCGGCCCGATGAGGTGGTGGCGGGTCTTTTGGAGGGGCGATTTGCCATCGTGGTGGACAATTCCCCCTTTGTCATCCTCGCACCGACGACCATCAATACCCTGATGCAGTCGCCGGAGGATTACTACTTGCCGTGGATGGTGGTCTCCACCATTCGCCTTGTCCGCTTCGTCGGCTCCTTTGCCTCCCTTACCCTGCCCGCCCTGTACATATCCTTCATCGGATACCACCCGGAGATGATCCCCAGTCGGCTGGCCCAAAGCATCGAGGTGGCCCGGGACGGCATACCATTCCTGTCGGCGACGGAAGCCTTCCTGATGGAAATGGCCCTTGAGCTCCTCCGGGAGGCGGGCATACGGGTGCCAGGCCCCATCGGTCAGTCCATCGGCATCGTGGGCGGCATCATCATTGGCGAGGCCGGGGTCCGGGCGGGCCTGGTCAGCCCCGTCATGGTCATCGTCGTTGCAGCAACGGCCATCGCCAGTTTGTTGGTTCCCACCTACAGCTTCGCCCTGGCCCTTCGCAACCTCAGGTTTTTCCTCATGCTCATGGCCTCCTTCTTGGGGCTCTTTGGGGTGACCATGGGGATGCTGGCCATCTTGGCCCATTTGGCAGCCTTGAAAAGCTTTGGCGTCAGCATGCTTGCACCCTGGAGCCCCCTGCGGGTGCGGGACCTGCAAGACAGCCTCATTCGCATGCCCAGGATGGCCCTGCAAAGGCGGCCCGGTCTGTTCCAAATCCAGGACCCGACCCGCCTGGAGGATGCGCTCCCGGAGGGAAGGGACCAGTGAGAAATCTGGTGCTCCTTGTCATCTTGAGCTTGGTGCTTCTGTCCGGCTGCTGGGATCTGCGGGACATTGAGCGCCGGGCCAACATCACCGCCGTCGGCATCGATTTGCTCCCGAAAGCCCCTCGGGAAGACCTCACCGGCAAAGACCCCTTGGAGGAAGAGCACCAGCCCAAATACAGGATGACCATGGAGATTCCCGTCCTGCGGGAGCTGGGAGGCACCGAACAGTCAGGGGGCCAGAGCCAGGGAAAGCCCGCCTGGGTGCTCTCCAGCACCGGCACCAGCCCCGGCCAGATCACCGCCCTCCTCGATCTTCGCCTGTGGCGGGAGCCCTATTTCGGCCAGGCCAGGGTTTTGGTCATCGGTGAGGAGGCGGCCAGGCAAAGCCTCAAGGACCCCCTTGACTTCTTCCACCGGCACCGGGAGGTTTCCCGCCGCATGAAGCTGGTCATCGCCAAGGGAGATGCGGAACAGGTCATCAAGGTGTCCCCCGAGATCGAAAACTTGCTGGGAATCTACCTGGACAACCTAATTGAGCTGGTGACCCTCTCCGGCCGGATCCAGCGGAAAAACTTAGGGGAAGCTGCCCGGGACCTTTTCTCCAATGGGAATGCCCTTCTGCCCCGGGCCCGGCCCGAAAAAACGGAGGTGACCGTTGGCGGCTCGGCGGTGATCAAGAACTGGCAGCTGGTTGGGTGGTTAGGGGAGCTGGAGACGATGGGGAGTCTATTTGCCAGTGATCGGATCCGGGGAGGCTTGCTGGTGGTGGGGAATCCCGAGGCGAATGCCGGGGAGATCGCTTTTATAATCAGGTCTTCAAACACTAGAATCAAGGTTGTGCCCGCTGGAGACAGGATTTGCTTCCAGTTCCACATCTTCACGGAAGGCGATGTAGTTGAGCAGCTGGGGGGGAAGCTGCTGGGGGAGCCGCCCTTGATCAAGTCCATCGAGGAATTGGTTCAACAAGAGATTGTCGATGTGACCCTCGGGGCCATGGGCAAGCTCCAACGGGAATTTCGAGTGGATCCCCTTGGTTTGGGCGACCGGGTTTGGAAGCAGCAG
>JAAZLZ010000224.1 GCA_012799075.1 Bacillota bacterium | reverse complement strand
GGGGCCGCAAGGAACAGGTGCCTGCTTTGGCCCAAGGGGATCTTAAATTGATGGTTATGCGGGGCAGTCAAAGGGAGCTGGAGCGGGAGCTGCGGCCAAAGGCCGGCCTTCAAGCCCCCGTGGCTAAGGGGCAGGTCATCGGTGAGCTGGTGGTCTCCCGAGAGGATGAGACTTTAGGGTCGGTGCCGGTCGTCGCCGCGGAAGAGGTTCCGCGGGCAAACTTCCTCATCCGCCTATTTCGCTGGGTGCGGGACTTTTTCCGGGGAATCTTCCGATGATGAAGGAAGGAGCCCCCTGGGAAGCGAATCCAACTAGCCGTGACCGGGAGTTGACCCTGCAGGCCTGCGGGAAGATCAATTTGTGCCTCGATGTGGTTAGGCGCCGTCCCGACGGCTACCACGATATTCGCGGCATCTTCCAGTCGATTGCCCTGGCGGACCAGGTGACTTTGCGGGTGGACCCTGAGGGTGAGGGCATCCGGTTAAGATGCGATCATCCCGGGGTGCCCACGGGGCCGGAGAACTTGGCCTGGCAGGCGGCCCGGCTGCTTTTGGACCGACTGGATCGCAAGGCGGGGGTTGAAATCGACCTTGCTAAACGAATCCCCATTGCCGCCGGGCTTGGGGGCGGAAGCGCCGATGCCGCAGCGACCCTGGTGGGTCTTAAGAGGCTCCTTCGGCTGCCCATCAGCGATGGGGAGCTGGCTCGGATGGGGAAAGGGCTGGGCGCCGATGTGCCCTTTTGCCTGCAAGGGGGCACAGCCGTCGCCGAAGGGATTGGGGACATCCTGGAGGATATTCCTTGCTCCCCTTCTTACGCCGTCTTGGTCCTCACCCCGAACCTAGCCGTTTCCACCGCCCAGGTCTTCCAAGCCTTTGACCCGGGCAGGGTGGACAAAAGGCCATCGGTTGAGGGAATGAAAGGGCATCTTGAGCGGTCCTTCCTCCCGGGGGTGGCCGGGGAAATGGTGAACGTCCTCGAGACGGTGACCTTCTCTTTGCATCCCCAGGTGGCCCAGTGGTCCAAACGGATGGAGGAATTAGCCTGCGGCGCGGTCATGTCCGGCAGCGGTCCCAGCATCATCGGGCTCTTTGCCGATCTGGACCGGGCCCAAAGGGCCATGGCAAGTCTAAGGCGGGAAGATGTCTTCCTGTGGTGCGGTCTTCCTGCCTCCAGCGGGGTTGGGGAGGTCAAATGAAGGGTGGCGGTGTGATTGTTGGCAGTAGATGGGGTTCTCCTCGCGGGGGCGCCTAATCAGGGTCCCTTGAGGGAAATAGCATCCGTTGATCATGAAGCCCTGATCACAATCGGGGGACGGCCCATGTTTCTTTATGTGCTGGAAGCCTTGCTGGCCGCGCCCCAGATGAAAAGGATCGGCATCGTCGGGCCCCGGGAACTGGATCAGCCGCTGGGATGGCCTGAGGGCGTCTTCCGGGTGGACCCGGCCGGCGACCTGATAGCCAACGTGTTTTGCGGCCTGGAGGCCCTGGGGAGCGAAAGACCCGTCCTCATCGCCACGGCCGACATCCCCCTCCTGGGCAGGGAGGCGGTGGAAGGCTTCCTAGATGAATGCGCCAAGATCCCGGGGGATTTTTATTATCCCTTGATTCCCCGGGACATCATGGAAAGAAGCTTCCCCCATCTGCGGCGCACTTACTTCACCCTCCGGGAAGGCTCCTTCACCGGGGGCAACCTATTGTTGCTGCGGCCCGGCGCCGCGTTGGGATTCGAGGATCTTTTGCAGGAAGTCATCGCTTTTCGCAAAAAACCCTGGCGGATCGTCTCCCTGCTGGGATTGTCCTTTGGTTTAAGATTCTTGCTCAAACAACTGGCCATTGGCGATGCCGTCCTGCGGATCGAGGAATTGACCGGACTGCGGGGAGTGGCCGTTGTCTGCCCTTGGGCGGAGATCGGTTTTGATGTGGATAAGCCGGATCAGTTCCACGCGGTTAAGGCCGTCTTGGAAAGGGGCAATGGGGGGCGTTAGGTTGAGGAAAGACCATTTCCTCCGTTCTTTGCCTCCCCGGTGGATTTGACAAAGGCTCGTTTCTTTGCTATATTTGCTTATGCAATAGGTTTCGCTGGGGTGTAGCCAAGCGGCAAGGCACCAGATTTTGGATCTGGCATCTCCCTGGTTCGAATCCAGGCACCCCAGCCAATTTTTTTACAGCTCCATGGGGGGGCTGTTTTTTTTGTCTCAAACTGGGGGCTCGGCGCAAAAGCGGCCCTCCGGCCAGTCATTCCCTGTGATGCCCGGGATGGATTGGGGAAGAATAAGTTTTGGGATGCCCAATAGTTCAAGGGAGGTGGCCAAGAGGAAAATGCCGCACAAGCAGCAATATAAACAACAGCAACAGCAACAAAGCCCCATGGCTGGTGGGCAAGGATCTCAACTGAGACAGCGTCCCACGATGGATGGGCACCAAGAGGCCCAGCTGTTCTATGAGTTCGCCCAGGAACTGGGCCGCAGGCAGCAGCCGGGCGGCCAGTACCAGCCGAAGAAAACCCAATAGCATCATGCCCCTTCGAAATTCGCCGGGCCTTCTGGTTCGGCGAATTTCATGTCAATAGGTCTCCTTTCCCCCATTGGGGTGTTTGTTGCATGCCGCCCTTCCAGATGATAGAATTAGTGTGGGGAGGCGGTTGGTTTGCACAGGGTGTCAAGCCCGGCCTGCGCGCGGTGGATCCCCGGTTGGCAAGCGGTTTTTCCCGCAGGTTTGGGGCAAGGAAAAGGGTCGGTCTGTCCTTATCGGGGACAGACTAGCGGCGCGTGCGGGGTGAAGTTGATCTTCGGCGCGGAAGGGAATCGTAGTTATTATGCAACCAGATGATGAGGCTGCCTAGGGCTGGCCTTTTTTCATTTGACGGACAGGGTTTGCGCCCGGGGTCGGATAAATACAAAGGTAGAGGTTGGAAGCTGTAGAGGGGGATTATCATGGCTCAGCTGGCGGCAATTGTGTTGGCGGCCGGGCAGGGTACGCGCATGTGCTCCCGGAGGGCCAAGGTATTACATAAAGTATGTGGAAAGCCGATGGTCAGTCACGTGGTTGATTCCCTCCGCCTGGCGGGGGTGACAAAGATCATCGTGGTGATCGGCCATCAAGGGGAAAAGGTCAAGGAGGCGATGGGCGCCGGGGTAGAGTTCGTGTTGCAGGAAGAGCGGCTGGGGACGGGTCATGCAGTTGGTATGGCGAAAGACATCTTTGTCGGTCATGAGGGACATGTAATGGTGCTGGCGGGCGATACGCCCCTTCTTCGGCCCCAGACGTTAAAGGAACTGGCTGCGGTGGGCCGGGGCTTTTCGGCCGCGGTTTTAACGGCCCGGATGCCCGATCCCGGGGGCTATGGGCGGGTCATCCGAGGGGCGGATGGGACCATTGTCGGCATTGTGGAAGAGCGGGATGCCAGTCCCGCCCAGCTGGCCATGGACGAGGTCAACACGGGGACTTACATTTTTCGCAGTCAGGACCTCTTCCCGGCCTTGGAAAGGATTAAGCCGGACAATGCCCAGGGAGAATACTACTTAACGGATGTAATTGGACTCCTTGTCAGGGAAGGGAAAGCTGTCGCGGGCCATGGATGCAGGGAGTGGCAGGAAGCCATGGGGATTAACGACCGCGTCCAGCTGGCCTTTGCCGAAGGGGTGCTGCGGGAGCGAATCCGGCGGGAGCTGATGCTTAGCGGAGTGACGATCTACGCCCCCGAGTCGGTCTTCATCGATATGGACGTGGAGGTAGGCCAAGATACCATTATTCATCCCTTCTGCTTCTTGGAAGGCCGCACGGTCGTGGGGGAAGAATGTGTGATTGGCCCCGGCGTGCGCATAACCGACTGCGAGCTGGGCAGGGGTGTTGAGGTGCAAAATGCCATCCTGGTCGGCAGCAAGATCGGTGATGGGGTCCGCATTGGACCTTATGCCTACTTGCGACCCGGCAACATCATCGAAGAGCGGGTCAAGATCGGTGATTTTGTCGAAGTGAAAAATAGCCGGGTGGGTTCGGGAAGCAAGGTGCCCCATTTGACCTATGTGGGGGATGCTATCATCGGTGAGGGTGTGAACATCGGCGCCGGCGTAATCACCTGCAATTACGACGGTCGGCAAAAGCACCAAACCATCATCGAAGACGATGTTTTCGTCGGCAGCAATGCCAATCTGATTGCACCCGTCACCATCCGGCAAGGTGCTTATGTAGCGGCAGGTTCCACCATCACCAAGGATGTGCCCTCTGAAGGCCTCGGAATTGCCCGGGCCCGTCAAGACAACCGGGAAGGTTGGGCCCGGAAGCGGAAAGAGCGGGCGGACAAATAGACAGGAGCTAATTTTTCCCCGCCCTATGGAGGACGGGTCTCCTGCGCCAACAGCAAGTGAATCAATTCATCAAGTGGAGGTATGGAAATGACCATTGCCAGCAAGGACATTAAGATTTTTTCTGGGACCGCCAATCCCGAACTGGCGCGGGAAATCACCGACTATTTAGGTGTGCCCCTAGGCGACATGGAGGTGCGGCGATTTAAAGACGGGGAAATCGATCTGCGCATTCGGGAGACAGTGCGGGGCGCCAAGGTATTTGTCATTCAGCCCACATGCTCATCGGCTAATGAGAACCTGATGGAGCTTTTGGTGATCATTGACGCCCTGAGGCGAGCATCGGCGACGGAAATCGCCGCGGTGGTCCCCTATTACGGCTATGCCCGGAAAGACCGGAAGACCCAGCCCCGGGAGCCCATCACCGCCAAATTGGTGGCCAATCTCATCACCGCGGCAGGGGCGGACCGGGTGCTGACCATGGATCTCCACGCCGGACAGATCCAGGGCTTTTTCGATATCCCGGTGGACAATCTCCGGGCCCTGCCCATCTTAGCTGAATACTTCAACCAAAAGGGTCTGAAGGATCCCGTTGTCGTCTCCCCCGATGTGGGCGGAGTTGGCCGGGCGCGGGAGCTGGCCCAGCGCCTGCACTGCCCCCTGGCTATTGTGGACAAGCGCCGTCCCCGCCCCAATGTGGCTGAGGTCATGCACATCATTGGCGATGTAAGCGGGAAGAAGGCTATCATCATCGACGATATCATCGACACGGGAGGGACCATCATCGAAGTGGTCCAGGCTTTGAGGGCGGAGGGAGCAACTGAGGTCTTTGCCTGCTGCACCCACCCGGTATTTTCCTCTCCGGCCATCAAGGGTTTGGAGGATGCGGATTTGTCGGAGGTGGTGGTGACCAACACAATCCCCATTCCGCCGGAAAAGCGGACAAAGAATACGGTGGTCCTATCGGTGGCCAGCATTTTTGGGGAAGCCATCCGCCGGATCTTTGAGGAGCTGTCGGTGAGCATCCTCTTTGACTAGCGGGTTTGACGATAAAAAGCGACCGGTGTTATAATATAGCGGTATCGATGAAAATGGCCTGCCGCCCGGGGAGGCGGTTGTCGTGGCATTAAGGAGGCTTGGAAATGGCAGTTGAATTGAACGCTTGGACCCGCTCCGCCACTGGCAAGGGAGCAGCCCGCAAGCTGCGTTCTGAAGGTCGGGTGCCCGCGGTGGTCTACGGAGTTGAGCCGCAGCCGCTGGTGGTAGAGGCCCAAGATTGCAGCCGGCTGGTTAATGAAGGAGCCCTGGGGAGACTATTGTATCTGCGGCTGCAGGATGTTGATGAGACCAAGATCGTCCTGTTCAAGGACATGCAGGTCCATCCCATCCGGGGCGACATCATGCATGTCGACTTCCACGAAGTGGCCTTGGATGAGGAGATTACCACCAGGGTGCCGATTGTGATCGAAGGTGAAGAAGACCGGGTTGCAGACGAGGGAGTCTTCGCGGTCCATCTGTGGGAAGTTGAGGTCAGTTGTCTGGCTAACCAGATTCCGGACAACATCGTTATCGACGTATCCGGCATGGTCATTGGGGACAACCTTTTGGTCCAGGATCTTGAGGCGCCGGAAGGGGTCAACATCTTGACCGGGCCCGATGAGGTCGTGGCCGCGGTCGTTGTTCCTGCCGATATTGTGGAAGAGGAAGAAGAAGAGGATCTTGAGGTTGATGAGGCTGCTGAGGAAGGCGAGGAAGACGAGGAGGGCGTGGACGAGGAATAATGGCCCAGAAATGTGTGGTCGGCTTGGGGAACCCCGGGAGCCGTTATGAGCTCACCAGGCATAATTTGGGCTTTATGGTCGTCGATCGCCTTGCCCGTCTTGGAGGACTGTCCTGGCGGCGGAAGGGATTGCCCGCTTTGGGGGCCGGGGGGATCTTAGACGGGCATGAGGTGCTCCTTGTAAAACCCCAGACATATATGAATAATAGCGGCCAGTGCATGGCTTTTCTCCTGGAGGAATACCCCCTGGAGGACATCCTGGTTGTCTATGATGATATGGATCTGGACCTGGGGAAGCTGCGGCTGCGGGCTAAGGGCAGCGCAGGCACCCACAAGGGGATGGGGTCGGTGGTGAAGGCTGCGGGAGAGATGATTCCCCGGCTGCGGCTGGGAATTGGCCCTCCCCTCCCCACCCAGGATCCGGTCGATTTTGTCATCAGCCCTTTTCGGCCTGAAGAGGTCGCCTCCATGCGGGAGATGGTGGACAGGGCGGTCCAGGCTGTTCGCACCTGGATTGTCTCGGGGATGCAAGAGGCAATGCTTGAATACAATGGTTGATGCCAGTCTGAGGGTTATTCCCGCGGCTCTGGCGGCCGCGGTGATCGCCTACAGGTTGAACGCCCTCGCGGTGGGCCGGTGGGGTGGAGGCGCCGTTGGACTCCTTGTGCCTGCCATTGAGGAGCTTTGCAAAACAGGCGGGGCATGCCTCCTTGGCGCGCCCATCGCCCTGGTTCACATTCTCTTTGGGGCCATGGAGGCAGTGTATGATGGATATACCGCGGGGCAGGTCCGCTGGGCGGCCGCCGCGCTCAGTCTCGCAGGGCATGCCGTCTTCGGCGCCTTGACTGGGTGGACGGCTCATCGGAGGGGTTTGCCCTTAGCGATGCTTGCGGCATGGATTCTCCATGCCCTATGGAACAGTTTTACCTTAAGGATGGCAGAAAATAGAGAATAGACTTGGCGATTACTACCGCTTCCAAGGGGGGAAGAGAGTGTCCCTGCGCGGCATTACCCAGATAATTGAAGATACCAAGGAAATGCGTCAGCTGCTTGCCGGCCTGGGAAACGGAGTTCCCCGGTACCAAGTCTCCGGCTATTCCGGGGCGGAAAAGGCGGCCTACGTCGCGGCACTATTCAATCAAACTGCACCTCGGCCTTTGCTCCTGATCACTTTGGGCAGCCGTCGGGCCCAGGGCCTTGCCCTGGATTTGGAGGCCTTCGTTGACAATGGCAGGGTGTGTCTTTTCCCTGATATGGAAGTTTTACCCCATGAAGAGGTTGCGGCTCCCTTAGAGGTAATGGTCGGCCGGCTGGAGGTCCTTGAGGGGCTGGCCCGGAGAGAACGTCTCCTCGTCGTGGCTCCAATCGATGCCTTGATGCGTTCTTTGCCCCCCGCAGATGCCTTTCGGGAGGGCTTTCTCTCCATTGAAGCGGGGACGCGGGCAGATCTGGACGGGATGCTGGCCGCCTTGACGGACCTGGGTTATGAGCGGCTGCCCATGGTTGAGGAGCCGGGACAGTTCGCCCGGCGGGGCGGCATCATCGATATTTACCCCCCCACCCGGGCGGAGCCTGTGCGATGTGAGTTTTTTGGCGATGAAATCGATTCGATCCGGGTGTTCGATCCTGGCACCCAGCGATCAATGGCCAGCCTGGATAAAGTGGTGGTGGGGCCGGCCCGGGAATTTACCGCGGGGACGGCTCACCAGACCAGCGAGGAAATCTTGACCATGGCCGCCCGGCAGGCGGAGAAAATCGCCTCCCTCAAGGGCGCTAAAGCTGCCCAGGAGCTTCTAGACCGGGTCAGGGAACATGTGGAAAAGCTCCAGGAGGGAGTCAAGTTCTATGGCAAGGACCAGTATCTACCCCACTTTTATCCAAAGCTGGCAACCCTCCTGGATTACTTGCCTGAAGGGCTGCTGGTGATCGATGAGCCGGAGCGGCTTGGGGAGCATGTGCGGGTCTGGGAGCGGGAGCTTGGGGAGCTGATGGTGGGCCTGTTGGAAAAGGGCGCCGTCTTGCCCAGCTATGGGAAGAACTTCGTCAGCTGGGATGAACTGTCCCGAAGGGCAAAGGCTCATCCCCAGGTGACCTTCACCACGCTGCCTCGGAAGATGAAGGGTGGGGCCATCAGCATCGAGACTAGGGCTCCAGGAGCCTTCCATGGCAAGATGAACTATTTGCTTCGGGAAGTTGAAAGGTGGCGGTCGCAGCAGTACCGGGTGGTCTTTACCCTGCCTACATCGGACCGGGCCAAGAGGCTGGCCCAAAGCTTAACCAGTGAAGGGCTGTCGGTGGTTTACAATCCTGTCATCGGCGAGCTTCCGCCGGGGTTGGTGGTTTCGACCAAAGCCGTCTTGTCCGGCGGGTTTGAACTCCCCTCCTCGAAGCTGGTGGTTCTGACGGAGGAAGAGATGTTCGGCCGTCGGCGGAAGGCGGCCCGAACCAGGACCCAGGATCAGGTGGAAGACGGCGCCAAAAGGGTGCGTCTGGCCCATTACACCGACTTGCACCGGGGCGACTACGTGGTTCATGTGAACCATGGCATCGGCCGGTATCTAGGGATGGAAACCCTGGAAATAGGCGGCGTCCACAAGGATTATCTGGTGGTCAAGTACGCGGGGGAGGATAAGCTTTATGTCCCCGTGGATCAAGTGGACCTGCTGCAGAAGTACATCGGCACCGATGATAAGGTGCCGCGCCTTTATAAATTGGGGAGCAACGAATGGGCCCGGGTGAAGAAGCGGGTCAAGGAGTCGGTTCAGGAGCTGGCCAAGGATCTTTTGGAACTCTATGCGGCCAGGGAAGCCATCGAGGGCCATGCCTTTTCACCCGATACGCCTTGGCAGGAAGAGTTTGAAGATGCTTTTGTTTACGAGGAGACGCCGGATCAGATCCGGGCGGTGGAAGAGGTTAAGCGGGACATGCAATCGCTCCGGCCGATGGACCGGCTGCTTTGCGGCGATGTGGGCTACGGAAAAACGGAAGTGGCCATCAGGGCCGCCTTCAAGGCGGTCATGGACGGCAAGCAGGTCGCAGTCCTAGTTCCCACCACTATCCTGGCCCAGCAGCATGAACGGACGTTCAAGGAGCGGTTTGAAGGCTATCCCATCCGGATTGAGACCATGAGCCGCTTCGAAAGCCGGGCCGAGCAGCGGGTGATCATGAAGGGGCTTGCCGATGGGACCGTCGATATCGTCATTGGCACCCACAGGTTGTTGTCCAGCGATATTGTCTTTAAATCCCTGGGACTGATGATCATCGATGAAGAGCAGCGCTTTGGCGTGGTTCAAAAGGAGAAGCTGAAGGCTATGCGCCGCAACATCGATGTCCTCACCCTGACGGCAACGCCTATCCCCCGTACTTTGCACATGTCTTTGGTTGGGGTGCGGGACATGAGCATCATCGAAACCCCTCCTGAAGGCCGCTATCCGATTCGGACCTATGTGGTGGAGTATAACGATGAAATCATTAGGGAAGCTATTCTCCGGGAGCTGGACCGGGAGGGCCAAGTCTACTTTGTCTACAATCGGATCCGCACCATCGACAAGATGAAGGCGCGCCTGTTGGAGCTGGTGCCCCAGGCCCGGATCGTAACGGCCCACGGTCAGATGGATGAGCAGCATTTGGAGCGGGTCATGCTGGACTTCTTGGAAGGGGAGTACGACATTCTCCTTTGCACCACCATCATCGAAACAGGCATGGACATAGGCAATGTGAACACTTTGATCGTTTGTGATGCTGATCGGATGGGGCTGGCGCAGATGTATCAGCTCCGGGGCCGGGTGGGGAGGACCAACCGGGTGGCTTATGCCTATTTTACTTACCAGGAAGACAAGATCTTGACGGAAGATGCGGAAAAACGGCTTCAGGCCATTCGGGAGTTTACGGAGCTGGGCTCGGGCTTCAAGCTGGCCATGCGGGACTTGGAAATCCGGGGCGCAGGCAACATCCTCGGTTCGGAGCAGCACGGCTTCATCGCCTCGGTGGGTTTTGAGCTCTACTGCCGTTTGTTGGAGGAGTCGGTGAAGCAGCTCAAGGGAGAGGTTGTGCCGGAGCTTCCCCAGCCGGTAATCGATTTGAATGTGGATGCCTATGTGCCCGATGAGTATGTGGACGACTCCCGGCAGAAGGTGGAGATCTACAAGAAAGTCGTCGCCGTCAAGGACCTGGCCGGAGTCGACGGGTTGGCCAGGGAGGTGGCCGACCGGTTCGGACCCATCCCTGGGCCGGTGGAGAATCTTCTCCAGGCGGCCCGGTTGAAGATCATGGCCAGGGATGTGGGGATCAGCTCCCTGGCCCGGGAAAAGGACGCTGTCTTAGTCAAATTTGTGCCGGGACTGGTTCTACCCTGGGATTTGATGACTTTCCTCGCCCGCAAGTACCGGGGCAAGCTCCTTTTCCAGCAGGGGCGGATCCCCCAGCTGCGGGTCAAGGCCCGGGAGCCATCCGATGGGGCGCTCCTTGGACTTTTAGGTGACATTCTGTCCGACCTAACCGCGGCTTGGGAGCAGGCCAGCGGGCAGTAACATAAATGAATAAATTTGCTAAAACAGGTATATACTACATTAGCCGATGCCCCGTTCCCTACGGGCTTCGTGTCAGGAGAGGAGGGCGGTGAGGTGAAGGCAACGGGTATCGTACGAAGGATCGATGACTTGGGCCGCGTGGTGATCCCCAAGGAGATCAGGCGGAACCTTCGCATCCGGGAGGGCGATCCCCTGGAGATATTCGTCGATCGGGAAGGCGAAGTGATCTTGAAGAAGTATTCGCCCATCGGTGAACTGGGGGATTTTGCCCGGGAGTACGCGGAATCCCTCCACGAGACAACGGGGCATATTACCCTGATCACTGACCGGGACGCGGTGGTAGCCGTTGCAGGAGCATCCAAGAAGCAGTGGCTGGATCAGCATATTAGTCCCTTCGTTGAGCGGGCCATTGAAGGCCGCCGCTCGGTGATCATGTCCCGGCCGCTGATGGGGGATGAAGAAGATTCGCCATGGGAGTTTACCGCCTTGGCATTAGCTCCGATAGTCTCCGGTGGGGATTCCATCGGATCGGTGATCCTGGCCACGGACAGCGACCAGGTATCCATGGGCGAGCTGGAACTCAAGCTCGTGGAGACCGCGGCGGGATTCCTGGCAAGGCAGATGGAACAGTAAGGCCCCGGCCCCTTTCATAAGCCGTCCCGGCGGTGCGTATAATCTCTACAAAAGGGATGAAGGGGGCTTTGCCGTGCAGGAGAATACCTTTTTGCGGGGGGCCTTCATTTTAGCGGGGGCAGGGGCCATCACCCGGATGTTGGGCATCTTCTATCTCATTCCTCTACCCCGGATTATCCATGATGAAGGGATGGGTCTGCTGCAGATGGTCAGGCCCATCTATTATTTTGCCTTCGTCATCTCCGTGGCGGGACTCCCGGTGGCAGTCTCTAAGCTGGTGGCCGAGCGGGCCGCTTTGGGGGATGTAAAGGGGATCTACCGGATCTTTCGGACCGCGGTGGGGATCATGCTTTGCCTGGGGCTTAGCTCCACCTTGGCCCTGCTTGCTGGAGCCAGCTGGCTGTCCACCCATGTCCTGAAAGACCCCGGGGCTTATTATGCTTTGGTGGCCATTGCCCCCTCCGTCATCTTCCTGGCCCTGATCGCCGCCTTCCGGGGTTTTTTCCATGGCCTCCAGTACATGACCCCCAGCGCCGTCTCCCAGGTGGGCGAGCAGCTGGTCCGGGTGGTCGGCACCTTGATTCTCGCCTATTACTTCATGCCCCAAGGGGTGGAAATGGGGGCGGCGGGGGCCTCCTTCGGGTCCGTCATCGGCGCTTTGGTGGGCGTGGTCGTCTTCCTGGGCTATTACTTGGCCGTTCGCAGGCGTCTTCTGGCAGCGCCTCAAAGGAAAGCCCACCCCAAAGACAGCATCGGCAGCATCCTCCGCCAGCTTTTCACCCTGGCCTGGCCCGTCATCCTGGGGGCCATCCTCTTGCCCATCATGCAGATCATTGATACGGCCATCGTTCCCGCCCGTCTTCGGACCGCGGGGTTCACCCTGGAAGAAGTAAGGGAATGGTACGGCTACCTGGGGATGGCGCTGAACATGATGGGCATCCCGACGGTGATCACCGTCGCCCTATCGGCAAGCCTTGTGCCGGCCATTGCGGAAGGGGTGGTCCTGGGAAGCAGGCGGACGGTTGACTATCGCACCCAGGAGGCCATTCGCATTTCCCTTTTGACCGGACTGCCCGCGGCGGCAGGGATGTTCATCTTAGCCAGGGCAATATCTTACATGCTGTTTGGCTATTCCCAGGTAGGCATTCCCCTTGCCATCCTCGCCGGGGGCTCCTTGGCATTGGGTTTGCACCAAACGACCGCCGGCATCCTCCAGGGCCTAGGCCAGGTGGCCCTGCCCGTTAGAAACCTGCTGGCCGGAGCCTGTCTTAAGCTTGCCGTCAGCTACCTCCTGACTGCCATCCCGGGCTTTGGCATCCGGGGGGCGGCCTGGGGGACTACCCTGGGGTTCGCCCTTCCCGCTCTGCTCAACTTAGTTGCTCTGCGAAGGCTCCTCAAGGTTGAACTTAAGGTCATGGAAAGCTTCATCAAGCCTGCCTTGGCGGCAGGGGTCATGGTGGTGGTCGTCCAGGGAACTTACAATTTGGTCTACTCAGGCGCGTATGCCTTGGGGCTCTCCTTGGTGAACGGGCAGGCGGATTTTTGGGCCAATGCCGCCGGCACCTTGGCTGCCATCTTCCTGGGGGTGATAACCTACTGCTTGGTCTTGCTCTTGAATGGAGGGATCAAACGCCGGGATCTGGAACTTATGCCCCGGTACGGGCCCACAGTGGCCCGGCATCTTGAACGGACGGGCCTTCTGCACCGATAGAGGAATTCCAAAGCCCACGGCAAAGAAGGGGTTATGAAGATGAGGGAAAGGGGTTGTCCCATGAAGGAAGGGATCACAGTCGTTGGATTGGGGCCGGGGGACCCCCGGCAAATGACCGTGGAGGCCTGGGAAATCCTAACAAGCGCCCCGCGGGTTTTCGTTAGGACCAGGAAGCATCCTGCCGCCCAGGCCCTGGTAGATCGGGGGGTTCCTTGCGAGTTCTTTGACGGCCTCGACGAAGAGAAGCAGACTTTCGATGAAGTCTATGAAGCCATCTGTCAAAGGCTCATCCAAGAAGGAAATGGGGCTGTGTATGCGGTCCCCGGCAACCCTATGGGAGAGGCCGCGGTGGCCCTGCTCCTTGAAAAATGTCCCCCTCTGGGGCTGTCGGTTAGGCTTGTCCCGGGAATGAGCTTCCTCGACCTTTTGTACATTAGCGCCGGTTTGGATCCGGTGGACGGCCTTGTGGTCATGGATGCCTTTGACTTCGCCGGGGACAAGCTGTGCCCGTCCCTCCCCTTGGTAATTATGCAGGTTCATGACCGGCTGCGGGTGGGTGAGTTGAAAACCAAACTGCTCAAAGTCTATCCTCCCCACCATCCCGTTAAGATCATTCGGGAAGCGGGATCCAGCGCTGAATGGCTGGGGGAGGCGCCCTTGGGGGAGCTGGACCATACCGATGGCTTTTGTGCCATGACCAGCCTGTTGATTCCTCCCTTAGCCGATGCCCCGAAGGGCTCCTTAGACTCCCTCCTGAAGGTCATGGCCACCTTGAGGGGGGCAGAGGGGTGTCCCTGGGACAAAAAGCAAGATCACCGTTCTTTGCGGCCCTACGTCATCGAAGAGGCTTATGAAGTGGTGGAGGCCATTGATCAGGGCTCCATGGAAAAGCTTTGTGAGGAGCTGGGGGATCTGTTGCTGCAGGTGGTGTTCCATGCCCAGCTGGCCCAGGAGGCGGGTCATTTTGACATGGCCGATGTGGTGGATGGGATCACCGAGAAGATGATCCGGCGCCATCCCCATGTATTCGGAGATATCTCAGCTGCCGATGTGCCAACGGTGCTCCGCAATTGGGAGGCGATCAAGCGGGCAGAGGGAAAGGAGCGCTCTTCCTGTCTCGATGGCATTCCTGATTACTATCCTGCCTTGATGAAGGCTTGGAAGCTGCAGCAGAAAGCGGCCATGGTGGGCTTCGATTGGCCGGATGTCCAAGGCCCCCTCGAGAAGCTCCAGGAGGAGTGGGAGGAAGCCCAAAGGGCCCTCCAGGCCGGAGATAAGTCGGCTCTGGAAGAAGAATTCGGGGACCTGCTGTTCACCTTGGTCAATGTGGCCCGCTTTTATCGGATCGATCCGGAAGTAGCCCTTCACCGGGCCAACCAAAAATTCAGCCGCCGTTTTCGCCAGATGGAACAGGATGCGGAGGGAAAAGATCTAGATCTTGCCGATTTGTCCCTGGAAGAAAAGGATGTTCTTTGGGAATCGGCCAAAGAGCGGGAATAAAACATAATGAGGCCCGCCGTCTGATAAGACGCTTCCGGCGACGGGCCAGTTTACTTTTATTTGACCGCCTCTTTCAATGCCTTCCCCGCCTTGAACGCTGGCACTTTGCAAGCAGGGATGTCGATGGGTTCGCCGGTCGCGGGATTGACCCCTTTCCGTGCCGCGCGATGGCGCACTTCGAAGGTCCCGAAGCCAACTAGGGTCACCTTTTCACCGTTGGACAAGGCATCGCCGATGGATGCCAACGTAGCCTCAACGGCTTGACCTGCTACCTTCTTTGTCAAGTCAGCCTTTTCAGCAACCATTGCGACCAGGTCACTCTTATTCAATCAAACCCCTCCTCCATTGGATTTCGGTGGATTATATTCGCTAAACCTCTACTGAATCCTGCCTGTTGCCGGGATTTTTCCCATTATCAGCGCTGTTTTTCGTGCATAAATCCCCTTTGGCACCGCAAACTAACTAAAGAATTCTTGACGGAAGCGGGGAGAGCGCGGTGGGAAGGTTCAACAGGAAGTACTTGTTGGGGATCGCGGCGGTACTTGTCGTGGCTGGAGGGCTGTTTGCCCTGGTTGGGTGGCCCGGCCCTGAGGGCAATGTGGCCCGAAAGCAGGACAAGGAGCCGGAAATCTCCGTGTTTATTAAAGAAACCGGCCAGCGAACAACTTTGCCCATGGAAGAATACATCCAGGGGGTGGTGGCCGGGGAGATGTATCCGGACTGGCCGGTGGAGGCCTATGCGGCCCAGGCGATTTTGGCCCGCAGCTTCACCATGGAGCTTTTGAGCAGAGGAGGCACCCGGGCCGAGACAGGCACCGATATTTCTACCGATGTGGAGCAGGCCCAGGCCTACAACCAAGGGGCCATTACTCCGGCAATTAAGGAAGCCGTCGAGCGGACCCGGGGGGAGGTCATGACCTATGACAACCGCTACATCCGCGCCTGGTTCCATTCCTACAGCGGCGGACAGACGGCAACGGCCAAGGAGGGTCTCACCTTTAAGGAGGAAGAACCCCCCTACATCAAAAGCGTCCTGGTCCCCCAGAATGATTATGCGCCCGCGGATGTGAAGAGTTGGCGGGCGGAGTTTCCCCTGGCCGATGTCCAGCAGGCTCTAGCCGATCGGGGAGTCCAAGGGGCCATCGATGGCATTCAGATCCTGGAGAAAGGACCGACCGAACGGATCACAAAGGTGGAAATTGTCCATTCCGGCGGCAAGAACAAGGTGGTCATGGACGGGACCGCCTTCCGGCTGGCCCTGGGCGCGGACAAAATGAAATCGACCCGGGTCAGCAAGCTGGAGGTTGCCCAAGACATGCTTGCCATTGAAGGAACGGGGTATGGCCATGGAGTGGGGCTGAGCCAGTGGGATGCCTACATGTTCGCCAAACAGGGGAAATCCCCGGAGGAAATAGTTAAGTTCTTCTTCAACGACATTGAAATCCAAAAGCTGTGGGACTAGGCATAAACACCAAGGTCCCCCTCATAGGTATTATGGGAGATAGTCCCATGACTATGAAGGGGGTGCTTTTTTTGGAGGACAAGAAGCTCGCCACAAAAAAGCACGAAGTTACTCTCCTTGACCGGGAGCGGCTCACTGTCGACGGCATTATCAATGTAGACAGTTTCGATGAACATGAAGCCATCCTCGAGACGGAGGCAGGGGTCCTGGAAATTCGGGGGCGGGAGCTTCATGTCAGGGAGCTTAACGTGGACGTGGGCAGCCTGATCATCGAGGGCTTCATCCAGTCCCTCGAGTACACCGCGGAGCCGGGCAGCAAAAGAAAAGGCTTATTTGGCAGGCTCCTTAAGTAACAAAGGTTTACCTTGCTGCATAGCATAGAGGGAAAGATGCGGCAAGGGGGAGAGGAATTTGCCATCCCTTAGCACTCAAATCAGTGCCTTTCTCACCGTCATCGCAGCGGGGGTCTTCCTGGGGGGGCTCTTTGACGTCTACCGGGTCTTTAGAGGCTTCGCCCGCCCTGGGGCTGTGTTGACTGCCCTGTTCGATGCTTTCTTTTGGCTGGTGGCTTCCCCGTGCACCATTTGGATTCTCTTGACAGGCAATTGGGGGGAGCTTCGCTTCTATGTACCCGTCGGATTCTTGCTGGGCCTTTTCCTTTACTTCGTCGTCATCAGTCCCTTCATGGTTCAGGGTCTGATCACGTTGGCTGTGTTATCTGGGTCGGGGGCTTACCTAATCCTGCGGGTGCTCTTCGCCCTGGTCAGCCTGCCTGTGTATTTGGTCGCGGGAGCAGTGGTTTTTCTCCAGGACGGTCCCTTGGGGCGGCGATCCTGGCGCCGACGAAATCCACTAAGCGGCTGGTGGAGGAATCGGGGTCCGTTCCCTCGAATGTAACCCTGAGGTGATCGTATGGGAAGCGGCCGCCGGGTCTATCGGATGG
>JAAZLZ010000223.1 GCA_012799075.1 Bacillota bacterium | reverse complement strand
GGCGGTGTTGAAGTTAAAGCGCTCCTCGACGTCCTCCGTCACCTTCTTGATGGTCAGGTTGACAGTGCGCCAAAGGTCCCTTTCCTTCTTGGTCAACCGGCCCGGATCCAGCTTATCCGCCTCTCCCAGCTGGTCCGCATAGGCATTAACGAGCCGCCATACCCGATTGAGGAAGCGATAAGCTCCTTCGACGCCCTCATCGCTCCACTCCAGGTCTTTCTCCGGCGGAGAGGCAAACAGAATGAAAATGCGGGCCGTATCAGAACCATACTCGTCGATAATATGGTCGGGGTCCACCACATTGCCCTTGGACTTGGACATCTTGATGCCGTCCTTCAAAACCATGCCCTGGGTGAGCAAATTCTCAAAAGGCTCATCTACAGTCACCAGGCCCAAATCCGACATGACCATCTGGAAGAAGCGGGCATACATCAAGTGAAGGATGGCGTGCTCAACGCCCCCTATGTACTGATCCACGGGCATCCAGTAGTCAGCTTTCTCTTTGGCGAAGGGCAAGGATTCGTTGTGCGCGTCGGCAAAACGCAGGAAATACCAGGAGGAGCACACGAAGGTGTCCATGGTGTCCGTCTCCCGCTTGGCTTTGCCTCCACAAAGGGGGCACTCGGTGTTGACAAACTCATCCGCTTCGACCAAAGGCGATTGGCCCGTGGGCTTGAAGGAAACATCCAAGGGAAGGTAAACAGGCAGCATTTCTTCAGGCACCGGCACCGTGCCACATTCATCGCAATAAACGATGGGGATCGGTGCACCCCAGTATCGCTGCCGGGAAATAAGCCAGTCCCGCAGACGGTAGTTCACTTGATAGCTGCCTAGGCCTTGGTCTTCCAGGAACTTGGTGATGGCTTCGATTGCCTCTTCGCTCGCAAGGCCATTGAACTTGCCCGAATTGACCAGCCGCCCCGAACCCGTATAGGCCTCAACCATAGTCTCTCCATCCAGCTCCCCATCGGGGGACTGGATGACAACTCTGACCTTTATTCCATACTTGCGGGCAAAGTCCAAGTCCCGCTGGTCGTGGGCGGGGACGGCCATGATGGCTCCTGTACCATATCCCATCAGAACGTAATTGCCGATCCAAATGGGTATCTCTTCCTTAGTCGCCGGGTTGATGCAAAAGCCCCCGGTAAACATCCCCAGCTTCTCTGTATGCTCGGCGGTCCGATCCAGCTCGTCCTGGGCAGCAACTTGGACAATAAAGGACCGGATGGCCTGTTCGTTTGGCGTCCCGGAAATGAGCTTGTCGACTAACGGGTGTTCGGGGGCCAAGACCATGTAAGTGGCTCCGAAGATGGTATCCGGCCGAGTCGTAAATACCGCCAGGTTCTCGTCGAAGCCTTTGACGGGGAACAGGATTTCCGCACCCTCGCTGCGGCCAATCCAGTTGGCCTGCATTATCTTGACCTTATCGGGCCACCCGTCCAGCTTCTCGAGATTGTCCACCAGCCGATCCGCGTATGCAGTGCTCTTGAAGAACCATTGTTCCAGCTCCCGTCTTTCAACGACGGTGCCGCACCGCTCGCAAGCATCGTTGACCACCTGTTCGTTAGCCAGCACGGTATTGCAGGATGGACACCAATTCACCGCGGCCGTCTTTTTGTAGGCCAGGCCTTTATGGTACATCTGAAGGAAAAGCCACTGGGTCCAGCGGTAGTAATCCGGCAGGCAGGAGGTCACTTCTCGCCGCCAATCATAGCTAAGACCCATTCGCTTCAGCTGGTTCCGCATGTACTCTATGTTATGACGCGTCCACTCGCTCGGGTGGATATTCCGTTGAATGGCCGCGTTTTCCGCAGGCAATCCGAAGGCATCCCATCCCATCGGATGCAGCACGTTGTAGCCCCGCATGGTGTGAAAGCGGGCTACCACATCACCGATGGCATAGTTGCGCACATGTCCCATGTGCAAGCGGCCCGATGGATACGGGAACATCTCTAAACAGTAATATTTGGGTTTGCTGGCATCCTCATCGACTTGATAGAAGCCATGGTCCTCCCAGTAGCGCTGCCACTTCTCCTCGACAACCCGAAAGTCATAATGATTCATCTAATCCGCCCTTTCCCCTCAGCACGGTTTCCCCTACTAGTCTCGCACCACTGACGGCAAAATACACTCCCCTCTCCCGTGAGGGCAAGAGGGGAGCAGATTTCACCCCAGCAAAGGGTCCTTTTCCAGTTGGTTCACCGGCCCTCAACTATTTAATTTTAGCAACTGTTCAGCACAAGGTCAATGGCCCTGCTTACCAGTACAGCTCCTCGATCGAAAGGTTTTCAATCCGGGCCTCCGTGTTCCAGGCCCTGATGACGGGATAACCGCTGGCAAAGGCAGTCTCGCCCACCTCGGACAGGACCCTCTCGCCGTCAATCATCAGATCGACCTTAGCCGAGTCCCTCCGCAGCCGCACTTCGACGCGAATACGGTAAGGCCGGTTGTTTTCCAGCTCCCCTTCTTTGCCTTGGCGATTGCTCCATTTGGCTCCCGGAGTCCGAGCATCGCCCACTCCCACAAACCCACGAGCCCGGTGAACCCCCGTCCCCCCCACCGCTAGCAGATGCCCTTCCGGGTGGTAAAGACCGATGTTCAACTCCCGATAACCCCTCAGGAAGGTCACCGTCGCCTCGATGGCCACACTGCTGTATTCCTGACCGGGTGCAATAGCCAGGGTCGGGGTGCCGCGATCCGTCTCCCATACACCGGCTTCCGGGGAGTTGATGATCCCTAATACCCGCTGCAGGTCCACAACCTGCTTGGCATCCTCAGGACGAAGGTAGCTGCCCCATTCCGTAGGCCGGTCCTGCTCCTTTTGCATACGACGAAGGAGATCCTGCAGGCCAACCTCCAATTCCCTCAGATGCTCCAGAAAAGCCGGATGGGCCGACTTGCCCACCTCAGCCCTGTAGATTGCCTCATCTAATTCATCAAGCAGGGCTTGCATTTCAGACACAGTTGCATCCTGGGCATCATAAGCCATGACCAGTGTAGAGCCCAGCAAGCACACAAGCAAAATGATTCCAAACCACGTCAACCGCCGCATCTTTCCCCATACCTCCCAAAGTGAAGTTGCAGTTTCGCTGTGTTATTCGCCGGTAGACAAGTCAAGTCCTTCCATAAGCCCACAGGAGATGAATCTGCATTATACAAGAAAACTTACCTTGAGGGGAAGGAATTCTGTACATATGCGTACAAATCCAATCATAGCAGCCTTAGGCCAGGGAGATGACTGCAATGCCCGAATCATTCC
>JAAZLZ010000222.1 GCA_012799075.1 Bacillota bacterium | reverse complement strand
TTTGCTGCAGCCAGGCGGTAAAGAATGCCCTGGAGCTAAAGCGCCTCGATCCCAACCGGGAGGTCTGGGTCCTTTACCGGGATGTGCGGACCTACGGGTTTGCCGAGGATTACTACCGGAAGGCTCGGGAGGCGGGCGTCTTGTTCATCCGCTTTGATGAGGAAAGGCCCCCCCAGGTGGTCAAAGAAGGAACGGATCTTTATGTGACGGTGACGGATCCCCTCCTGGGTCAGGAAGTAGCCCTGCCCGCGGATTTGGTGGTCTTGGGAACGGGGGTTGTCCCTAATCCTGGCGCCTTTGAGCTGGCCCAGCTCTACAAGGTCCCCTTGAACCAGGACGGGTTCTTCCTGGAGGCCCATGTGAAGCTTCGGCCTTGTGAGTTTGCCACCGACGGCATTTTCCTGGCCGGGACGGCCCATTCGCCCAAGAACCTATCGGAGTCCATCGGCCAGGCCCAGGGGGCGGCCGCGAGGATCACCGCTTTGCTGTCCAAGGACAGCATCACCGGCCAGGGGGAGGTCGCATCAGTCGATGCCAAGCGATGCCTGGGCTGTGGCACCTGTGTAGATGTCTGCGCCTTCGGAGCCGTCGGGTTGGATCTGGAGAAAAACGTCGCCCAGGTCAACGAAGCCCTCTGCAAGGGCTGCGGCACCTGCAGCGCGGCCTGCCGGTCGGGGGCCATTGATGTGGCTGGCTTTAGCAATGAACAGATCCTAAGGGAGGTGGATGCCCTATGTCTGTAGATGCCGACTGGAAGCCATTGATTGTTGGCTTTTGCTGCAACTGGTGCAGTTACGCCGGAGCGGACCTGGCCGGTATCGGCCGGATGAGCTACCCGGCGACCATCAGGATTATCCGGGTTCCCTGCTCGGGCCGTGTGAATCCCCACTTTGTCATCAGGGCCTTCCAGAGGGGTGCCGATGGAGTGCTAGTGGCTGGCTGCCACCCTGGGGACTGTCATTACTCCACGGGGAACTTTTATACGAGGCGGCGGTATCTATTGATGCAGCGCCTGCTTGAATACATGGGGATTGAACCGGCCCGCTTCCAGGTCCGCTGGATCTCCGCAGCGGAAGGGGCCAAGTTCGCCCAGGTGGTGACCCAGATGACGGAAGAAATCCAGGCCCTGGGCCCCAACAAGAAGTTGAGGGGTGGGTGCACATGCAAAGGATAACGGACAAGATGCGCAAGCGGGCCGAGGAGCTCATCGCCGAGGGGAAGGCGGTCCGGTTTTTGGGCTGGGAGAAGGGCTCCTTCTGGTGGCAGTCTCCCCCCGTTGAAATAAAAGAGGCATCCCAAACAGGACGCCTTAACTGGGACCTTTTCTGTACTGCCAATTTGGCCAAATACCTCCAACAGATGCAATCGGCCGAAGGGAAAACCGGGGTTTTTGTGAAAGGCTGTGATGCCCGGGGAATTAACCGTCTTTTGCGGGATGGGGCTATCGACCGGGACAAAACCTACTTGGTAGGCATTCCTTGTCCGGGGATGATCGATCCCGACAAGGTGCGAAGCCTGGTCGGGGATGGGGAAGTAACCATCACCCAGACCGAAGAAGGCCTTTCCCTCCAAGGTCCTCTGGGCAGCCGCAAGGTAGCCCTCGATGAGGTGGCCTTGGATAAGTGCCTCACTTGTCGGCACCCGGAGCCCGTAATTTACGATGAGCTCCTTGAAGGTGCGGCCAGGGAGGCCTTTACCGGGGATCCGTACGAAGAAGCAAGGGAGCTGGAGGACCTTGGCAGCGATGAGCGCTACGACTACTGGGCCAAGGAGCTTAGCCGCTGCATCCGCTGCTACGCCTGCCGGAATGTGTGCCCCGCCTGCAACTGCATCCAATGCGTCTTTGACATGGACCGGCCCAATTGGCTCGATGGGGCGACGAACCTTTCGAACAATCAGGTCTACCAGATGATCCGGTTCATGCATGTGGCCGGCCGCTGCATCGATTGCGGCGAGTGCGAGCGGGCATGTCCCATGGGGATCCCCTTGCGGAAGCTGGCTGCCAAGGTAGATAAAGACGTCAATGAGCTTTTCGGTCCCTTCGAGGCCGGTTTGGATCCGGAGGAGAAGCTGCCCTTGGGGACCTTTGATCCTAATGATCCGGATTCCTTTGAGTAGAGGGGGGATAAAAATGAAAGCCATTTCGAAAACTGCACTGCCCGACCTGTTTGCCGCCTTGAAGGGCCGGGTTTACGTTCCCGTCCGCGAAGGGAAGGGCTTCGGCTTTGCACCCTGGGACGGGGAGATTTGGCCGGCCGATTACCAAAACACCATCGTCCCCCCAAAACAGATCCTGTTTCCCCAGACGGAGGATTTGTACAGCTTCCGGATGGAGGGGGAGGACATTGCCATCGATCCGGCCTCTGGGCCTGAGGAGCCCATCTTCATCTTTGGACTGCGCCCCTGCGACCATAAGGGGATTGAACTATTAGATCTGGTCTTTCGTCAAGGTCCCTATCTCGATGCCCCCTACAGCAAACGGCGGGACAACACCTTCTTGATGGTCCTGGGCTGTAAGGAGGGGCTGCCTACTTGTTTTTGCACTTCCTTTGGCCTTGAGCCGGCCTTTGCTCCGGGAGCCGATTGGAACATGTGGGATCTGGGGGAGGTCCTTTTAATCGAGCCGGGAACGGCCAAGGGAAAAGAGCTCCTTGACGGTCTGGAACTTTTCCGGGAGGCAACCGAAGAAGAAGTAAGCCAGGCAAAGAAGCTCCGCGACGAGGCAAGGGAGACCATCACCCTCCAGGCGCCGGTGGAGGGGATTACCGAGGGGCTCCAGGAGAACTTCGAACATCCCCTGTGGGAGGAAGTTGCCCGGAAGTGCTTAGAATGCGGGGCCTGCACTTATTTGTGTCCCACCTGTCATTGCTATGACCTGCAGAGCACCTCCGTCCTCGGGCAAGGGAAGCGCTTCCGCTGTTGGGATTCTTGCATGTACTGCAATTACACTTTGATGGCCGGCGGCCATAACCCCCGCCCCACCAAACGGGAGCGGGTGCGAAACCGCTTTTTGCACAAACTCCAGTACTTCCCCGAGAACCACGGGGAGTTCGGTTGTGTGGGCTGTGGGCGCTGTTTGCAGAATTGCCCCGTCCACATGGATATCACCAGGTTTATGGCTCAAGCAAAGGACGTGATGGCGAAATGACAAACGAGCTGATCCCCCAAGTCGCCAAGGTTGTCGCGGTGCGAAGGGAGACTTCCGATGTGAAGACCTTTACCTTCCGGGGAGAAGGGGGGCTCCCCTTTGCCTACATGCCGGGCCAGTGCGCCATGGTGTCCCTGCCTAGCGTGGGGGAGGCGATGTTTTCCATCACTTCCAGCCCGACCCAGGAGGACATGGAGTTTAGCATCAAACGGGTAGGCCTTGTCACCGAAGCTTTGCATAAGCTAACCCTCGGCCAGGCCGTGGGAGTAAGGGGACCCTACGGCAACGGCTTTCCCCTGGAGATGCTCCAAGGCAAGGATTTGCTCTTCATCGGGGGAGGGATCGGCCTTGCCCCCTTGCGATCATTGATCAATTACTGCCTGGACAATCGGGCCGATTACGGCGGGGTGGACATCATCTACGGCGCCCGCTCGCCCCAGGATCTAGTCTTTACCGATGAGCTCTTCGAGAGATGGCCCAAGGTAGAGGGGGTCCAGGTCCAAACCACCGTCGATGTGGGGGACGAAACATGGCAAGGGCCGGTAGGTGTGGTGACCAAACTCTTGGAGGAGCTAAATCCCGACCCCCAAGGCCGGATCGCCATTACCTGCGGACCGCCCATCATGATCAAGTTCGTCCTGCGGACCTTGGCCAAGCTTGGCTACCAAGACGATCAAATCATTACCACCCTGGAGAAAAGAATGAAATGCGGAGTCGGCAAGTGTGGACGCTGCAACATAGGCGGCAAATACATCTGCGTCGATGGACCGGTCTTCACCGTGGCCCAGCTGCGGGATCTGCCCGATGAGTTGTAAATCTGGCAATAATTCGGCTCCCCAGGGAGGAATGGGCAGACAAGAAGGCGAAGAAATAGCGTGAATCTTGGGTGGACAAGTTGCTGCGGGGCTGGTCCCCGCCCATTTTTATGATTAAAGGGAGGGTTGCGTGTGGCTTGTCACCATCGAGGGAGGGTTAAGGACCTAAAGCTTAAGGCCAACGAGATCCGCCGGGATGTGGTGGAGATGGTTTACCGGGCCAATTCCGGTCACCCTGGAGGATCCCTGTCTTGCGCGGATGTAGTTGCCGCCTTGTATTTCGCTGTGTTGCGGCTCGATCCGAAGCGGCCCGATTGGCCCGATCGGGACCGGTTCATCATGTCTAAGGG
>JAAZLZ010000221.1 GCA_012799075.1 Bacillota bacterium | reverse complement strand
CGCAGCTGGGCCGGTGCTGCCCCAAGGGCAGGCATCATCAGTCGCCAGAGTCTCCCCAGTGGCAAAGTCTATCTAGGGTTACTGGTTTGCCAATACCATTCCGAGAAAGTCTGTCACGGACCTCCACTTGCTCAACTTGGTCCGACGGGTTCTCCTTTCTGACTTGTGGCAGAATATTCCTGCCCTGTTTTGCACTAATCGCAGCAGCCCATAACGCCGGACAGGAGAGGCGCCAAGTTAGTCCTTGACTATCACGTTGCGTGATAGTTTATAGTATAGGTTGAAAGGGCGTGATGACATGGCGATGAAGGTCAAGGAGGCAGCCGACTTGGTGGGCGTGAGTGTCCGCACACTCCATCACTACGACGAAATCGGACTACTGACTCCCGATGCAACGACCGAGTCGGGATACCGCCTCTACTCCCAAGATAATCTGGATATGCTGCAGCAAATCTTGTTCTTCAGGGAGCTTGGTTTTCCTTTGAAGAAGATCAAAGCAATCATCAACAGCCCTTCCTTCGATCGACAAGAGGCGCTGCTCTTGCATCGGGAGATGCTGCTGGAGAAGCGCCGCCGACTCGATGAGATGCTGGCCACCATCGACAAGACGATTAGACACACGAAAGGGGAAGTTGACATGACCAACGAAGAGAAATTCGCCGGATTTGACTTCAGTCAGAATCCCTATGAGGAAGAAGCCCGTCGACGCTGGGGAGACGCAGCCGTTGACAAGGCCAACGCAAAAATCGCCGGTCGGGAGGAATCCCTATCGGCGGAGATGGAAGCTATTTACAAGCGACTTGCTGCCCTTCGACACGGGTCACCAGGATCCGAAGAAGCCCAAAGGGCCATCAAGGCATGGCATGACTTCCTGAACGATAACTTCGGAGAGTACCCCCCTGGCGCGTTCAAGGAGCTTGGCGAAATGTACGTTGCCGATGAACGCTTCACCAAAAACATCGATCGCTTTGGCGAAGGATTGGCCGTTTTCATGCGGGATGCAATGGCCATCTTCGCCGATGGCAACTAAGATCGACAGGGGCGGAAGAGTCCGCCCCGCAAAAATCTGCCCTCCAAATTTTATCAGTCCATTCACATAATTGTTATTGTAGCAGGTATGTCCATTAATTTTATTGAATACTAGTTTGTCAGGCCGCCTGACTCCGTTGGACGAGAACGTTGTGGCAAGGCGGCCTTATCATCCATACAACTGGGGGGTCGATGATGAAAAGAAAGGCTGTTGTCTTAGTCTTGGCGCTGCTATTGATAAACACGGCTTTTGCCTATGGTGCGACGACGGTCAAGTACCTGCTGTGGCTGGATGACCCGACCGATCGAACCGTGCATGATCTCGTGGACAAGTTCAATGCCCTGCATCCCGACATCAACGTTGTCATGGAAACGGTGCCGCTTAGCAACTACTACGATCAGCTGCTGATGGCCATCAGCGCGGGCGCCGGGCCCGATGCGGCTAGATTCAAGGACTGGTGGCTGGGAGCCTTTCATGATGCCGACTTGCTGGAGGATTTGAGCCCCTATTTGGAGGATTGGCCTGGCCGCGATGATGTCATTGACGAGTTGTGGAGCACCGGGATGATTCCGGGAGTCGATGGCGTCTACATGATGCCCCACCAGTTCATCACTTTCTACATGTACTATCGGGCCGATTGGTTTAAAGAAGCAGGTTTGCAGCCGCCCAAGACCTTTGCTGACTTTTTGGCAGCTGCCAAAGCCCTAACGAATCCGGCCGAGAACCGCTATGGATTCGGTCTGCGGGGCGGCAGCGGAGGCCAAGACCAATGGCTGGCATTCATGGTGGCGGGAGGAGCCCGGATAGTTGACGAGCAAGGAAACATCGTCATCAACTCGCCAAAGGCAGTGGAAGTCAATCAATGGTATATCGATCTTTTTAAGCAACACAAGGTGGCCCCGCCTAGTGCCCCCACCGATGCATATCCCCAGGTAACGGGAGCTTTCCAGGCGGGAAACACCGCTATGATGGCCCATCACGTCGGTTCTTCCGTGATGATGACCCAAGCCTTGGGCAGGGAAAAGGTCGGCGTCCTTCCCATTCCCTCGGCGGACCCGGCAAAGCCGGCCACCATGGGCACCATGAGCGGAAACGTAGTCTTTTCCACCTCAGACGTGAAAGGTGCAGCCTTCAAGTTTATCTCATGGCTGAGCGAGACTGAAGCAATGGACAAATGGAGCAAATCGCGCCAAGGTCAGCTCCCAGTGCTCAAGTCCGTTGCCGGACAAGAATTCTATGTTGACAACGAGTTCTTCAAGGTATCCATCGAAGGCGGCAACTATGCCGTGGTTTGGCCTCCCCTCCCCGGCGTCGGCTATGTTTCTGCTTATGTTTGGCAAAACACCATGCAAAGGGCCCTGCTTGGTGAAATCACAAGCAAGCAGATGCTAGATGAGATTGCCGCGGCACTGAAGGAAGCCAACTAATGGTTAGACCTGTGAACAAGAAGGAACGGCAGCTGCCGTTCCTTCTCCTTGGGCCCGCCTTGCTGCTGATGGCGCTAATCGTGGCTTATCCCTTGCTGCAGGCCCTGCGTTTGTCCCTATTCCAAGTCTCATTGCTAAAGCCCGATGCCGCCCAATTCGTCGGCATGGACAACTATAGGAGCCTCTTGAAAGACCCGTTGTTTTTGCGTTCAGTATTGAACTCGGTCATGTGGATACTAGGCTCGGTTTCCCTGCAGTTTACCGTCGGCATGCTGGGCGCCTTGATTCTTAACAAGGACTTCCCCGGTCGGGGCCTGGTCAGGGGGTTAAGCCTCATTCCCTGGGCTACCTCGGGGGTCCTGGTCGCCTTGATGTGGACCTGGATGCTAGATGGCAACTATGGCGTCCTCAATGATATCTTGGTCAAGCTGAACATCATCGGCCAGTACCAGCCATGGCTGGCCATGCCCACATCCCTTGGCGGGGTGATAGCAGCCAATGTCTGGCAAGGAGCTCCATTTTTTGCCGTCATGCTGCTGGCCGCCATCCAGGGGGTGCCGCTAGAACTATATGAAGCTGCCTATATCGATGGGGCCAACAAGTTCAACCAGTTCTGGCGAATAACGGTTCCCTTGATCATGCCGACCATAATGATCACCACCATGCTTAGAATCATATGGACGGCCAACTACATGGATTTGGTACTAGTCATGACGGGCGGGGGGCCGGGTCAAGCTAGCATCACATTGCCTGTCCTTGCTTACATCACCGCCTACGAGAGGCTGCGGGTCGGTCAAGGGACGGCCATGGCCGTGCTCCAGGCCCTCATGCTAATGGTTGCTTTGAGCCTTTATTTGAAGCTGCTCCAAGGCAAGGAAGAAGGTGGGTTCATCATATGAATTCCCCGGCCCTTATTCGGAAATGGAAGGGATGTCTGTTTCTCTGGATCCCAGTGCTCCTGTGGTTGACCTTCATCCTCTTCCCCTACGGCTGGATGCTGATAACTTCTTTGAAGCCGCCCCATGAATTGTACACCTCGCCCATCAAGTATCTGCCATCAGTCTATACCTTCGAGGGGTATCGCCTGCTCCTTGAAACCACAGATTTTCCCCGCTTTTTTGCCAACAGCCTAGTGGTGGTGGCCGGCACTTTGCTCATCACAGGGGTATTTGCCACCAGTGCAGCCTACTGTTTTTCCCGGATCAACTTCAGGGGCAAGGGCAAGTTCTTCGGCTTGTTTCTGGCTACCCAGATGTTCCCCGCGGTCCTCCTTGTCTTCTCCTTGTTCTTCATCATGCGCAAACTAGGCATCTTAAACACGCGGCTGGCCTTGATCATCGCCCACAGCACCTTCTCCCTGCCATTCACCACTTGGCTGCTGACGGGCTTCTTCAACGCCATCCCCCGAGAATTAGACGAAGCAGCCATCATCGACGGAGCCAGCCGCTGGCAGACCTTTTGGCATGTCCTGGCGCCCCTGGCGGCTCCAGGTTTGATCGCCGGGTTGACCTATGTCTTCATCTACTCCTGGAACGAGTTTGTCTACGCCTTGACCTTCACCGCGGACATTTCCGCGCGGACCCTGCCCGTTGGCCTGCACACCTTCATGGGCGAGTACATCATCCGTTGGGATCTGCTCACCGCCGGGGGCGTCCTTACGGGATTGCCCATTGTGGTGTTCTTCATGCTGGTCCAGCGCTACCTAGTGCAGGGATTAACCGCAGGGGCAGTCAAGGGCTGATCCCAAGAGCGGGTCGGGTGACGGGATTGCTCCCGTCGACCCGGGGCATACGGTTCCGCACGACGGCGGTTCATGAAGTGCACTGGGATCCAAGTTGATCGAAGTATGACTTCGGACCCGCGTTTCATCAAGCTGCGCGCCCGAATGTAGGGCCTTGCCGCCAGATGATAAGCTGAAGCGCCCTCATGGACGTCCTCGCTTTTTTGCTTCTGCAAGTGATGAACCTACAGGCCCGCCAACTCATGCACGCGCCCATCCAGGTACCCGTCGCTCACCGGTCTAGCAGCAGCTTTATGAATCCTTCAACCTCCACCGGTTGGCCCTTGAGCAACTTTCCCTACGCTGCTGCTACAGCGACTCCCCTCACGAATGCCCTGGTGATGCGGGCTTCGAATTGTTTTTTCCCATAATGGGGAAAGTCGGGTTAATTGAGTTGACAGGGGCAATCATAGGCATGTTATACTGGCTTCAGAAGGGCTTTAGGAGGAGACAACAATGACCTCGCTCCAGCAAGAACTCGTAGAGATAGCCAACCGATATAGGCTTGAACTGCTGGTATGTTTTGGCAGCTATATGACCGAATACTACCACGACGAAAGCGATATCGACCTTGCTTGCTTATCGGAGCATCCATTAGAGCTTGAAGACAGAATGAATCTCCTGCGGGAACTGAGCCTAGCCTACCGGAAGAGCGAAATCGACTTAGTTGACCTGCAGACCGCAGACCCAGTTTTGCGTTGTGAAGTCGCGATCAATGGTCGTTTGCTTTTTGAACGAGAAGAGGGCTTGTTTGAACGGTATGGCCTTTACTACGTGAAGCGGTTTTATGAACTGCGCCCGATCATCGAGGAAGAAATGGAAGCTATCACACGGAGAATAAGGGAAGTGGTCGAGGGTGATTAATAAGATCGCCGTCTGCAGAAAATTAGAAGCCCTAGTCAACTATTACCAAGAGTTGCAGCAACTGGCCAGTGGGTTGTCCCTTCAAGATTACAACGAACACTTAATCATCAAAAGGGCCATCGAAAGGGAAATCCAACTGATAGTCGAGTGCGCCACTGACATAAACAACATGATCCTGAGGCGATTAGACAAAGGCCCGGCGAAGGATTACTTCAATTCATTCATCGAATTGGCCGAAAACGATGTGATCCCAATGGACTTTGCCTTGAAGATAGCACCTTCAACGGGGCTACGCAATATACTTGTCCACGAGTACCAAAAGATAGATGACGTCACCGTCTACTATTCCATCCGAAACATGCTGACCTGCTATCGGGAATACACCAAGCTCATTGCGAATTACTTAGAATGCAGCTAGGGGCAAGAGACCCCGCTCGGTGGGAGCAGGGTCTCTTATGCGATCCTAGTTCTCCTGGGCTAGGGATTCGACAACCTCCCGCCCTTTGGCATAGGTTCGGTAAACCTTGGTAATCTCCACCTTGATATTGTCCCCCACCCGATCCCCCGCACCCTCCACATTCACCACGTAGCCTTCCAGCCGGGCGATTCCGTCCCGGGGATTGGTGGCGTGGGGCTCTTCGACCTCTACATTGAGGATCTGCCCTTCCTTAACTGGAAAAGCAGCCTCTTCAACGGCTTCCCTGGAGCTGGCTATCACAATCTCCACGGCCTCTGTATGGAGCTCTTCACAGCCCTTGACGTAAATAGGCTTGCCCATCTCCTCTTCCAGCCGGCGCAAATTTGAGCCGTTGCCTCCAATGAGAAGGGCCGCGACGGAAGGATGGGCAGAGACCAAGAGAGCCTCGCAATCCTTTTCTCGAGCTGCCTTGCCCAGCTCCCGCTCAGCCTTGTAGGCTACCGTCTCCTCAGACAACACCCGTCCGCTGCCCCGGCAATAGGGGCAGGGCCGCTGCAGCTGACTGCTGAGGGGCTGCTTGACCTTTTTGCGGGTGAGCTCCACCAGGCCCAGATTGGTGAAACCGAGAATATGCACCTTTGTCTTATCCAGTTTGACTTCTTCTTCCAGCCGAGCCAGAACCTTTTCCTTATGCTCAGGACTATCCATGTCGATGAAGTCGATAATGACAATACCGCCGATGTTCCGAAGACGCAGCTGCCGGGCAATTTCCACCGCGGCCTCCAGGTTGGTCTTCAGGACGGTGTGGGCCAGGTTCTTGGAGCCGGTGTACTTGCCCGTGTTAACGTCGATGCTGACCAGGGCCTCTGTCTGGTCGATGACCACATAACCGCCACAGTCCAGCCAAACCTTCTGCTGCAGGGCCTTCTCCGTCTCCCGTTCAATGCCCAGGGCCTCAAACAGGGGCAAGGAGTCGGTATACAAGACCACCTTCTCCTTGAGGGAAGGGGCAACTTGGTCCAGCAAATCCAATGTCCGCTCATATTCCTCCCGGGAGTCAATAATGAACTTATCAGCTTCCGCGGTGAACAGATCCCGGACTACCCGGCAAACCAGATCATAGTCTTTGTAGAGCAGGGCCGGGGCGGAATACTTGCGGGCCTTGGTCTGGAGCTTGTTCCATACTCGAAGGAGGAACTGGCAGTCCTTTGCCAACTCCTCCTCGCCCCGGCCTTCGGCCACCGTCCGGACGATAACACCCATGTCTTTGGGTTTTACTTTCTTTGCGATCTCTTTGAGCCGCTCCCTTTCCCCATCGTCTTCGATCCGGCGGGAGATGCCAATGTAATCAACCGTCGGCATCAATACTAGATAGCGGCCTGGCACGGACAGATGTCCGATCACCCTGGCTCCCTTGTTCCCCATGGCTTCCTTGGTGACCTGGACGATGATTTCCTGGCCTTCCCGCAGCATGTCTTTAATCGAGTGATAATGCACTCCCTGGACAGGGCGCTCCCCCAGGTGCCCATTGCGTGAAACCAGGACATCATCCACGTACAAGAAAGCATTTCGCTCCAGGCCAATATCGACAAAAGCGGCTTCCATCCCCGGGAGGATATTCTCCACCCGTCCTTTATAGATGTTGCCCACAATTTTCTGGTCGTGTTCCCGTTCAATATACAACTCCACGAGACGGTGGTCTTCCCGAACTGCAACTCGGGTTTCCCCCCGACCAACGTTGACGATTATTTCCTTATACATTTTTTCAGCTCCCATCTACAACTACCCCCGCCTCCTCCATTGGAGAACTCAGCCGCCCATTTTGGGCAATGAAAAGGCCAACCCGATGAACTTGCCACCGCGCGGGCTCCTCCTGCAGCAGGGTCAATAACTCGTCCGGTCGCACGTTGCCCCGGCTGCCGCTGCGAACCAGCATCCAAATCTTGTCCCCTGGGACTTCCGCCCGCAGAATCAATGGCTTCAGGTCCACTTGCCTGCGGCCCGACTTGGTCACCCGTTCGACTATCAAAGTCTGTTCCTTGAGAAGATCTTCCAAGGCCAATCGCAAAGTCTCCCATTCCCCATCGGAAAGGGGCTGGATAGGCCGCAGTTCATAGGCTGCGGTATCCACAACGGCCATCAACGGGCGTGCATCCGCGGGCACCTGCCCAGCGGCCGTGACTCGAAGGTCCTCGGGCAAAACATCATTAAGTCGACGGATAATCTCCATTAACGCGACCGCAGCCGTAAGTTCTACATCCAAGTATTCCGCCTCACTGCTGGCGCCCAAAGCCAGAGCCGAGGCAAAGGTAAGTTTAGGCCGGGGGTGATACCCCTGGGTCAAAGCTACAGGCAGCGCCCCCCGACGCAGTGCCCGCTCAAAAGTCCGCATTAAGTCCAGGTGGGAGATAAAGCGTACGCCAGGTCCCTTGGTGAAGCAGAGCCGTACACGCATTGTCAATCACCTACTATCCGCTTAGCTACCCCTAAGCGGGTGCAAACTCCGCACCCGGGGCATTCTTCAACGCGGCAATCCCCTGTGAGCTGTCCCTTTAGAGCCCGCTTATGCTCCCGCATCAAGAATCCCTTGGTCACCCCTGCATCAATATGGCTCCACGGCAAAACTTCTTCGTAATCCCGCCTTCGCTTCGCATAAAACGTCGGATCCAAGTCGCATTCCGCAAAGGCCTGGGACCACTTGTCAAAGGAAAAGTGCTCCGACCACCCATCAAAGCGGCAGCCTGCCGCCGCGGCTTTTGCCAACACCCGGCCCAGCCGTCGATCGCCCCGGGCAAAGACCGCCTCCAAGAAGCTGGTCCTAACATCATGCCAGCTGAGCTCAATGCGCCGTCTTGTGATCCCTTGGGTCAACAGGCGCTGCCTTTCTTCCAACACGTCCATGGCTGCTTGGGGCTCCCACTGGAAGGGTGTGTGGCTCTTGGGCACAAAAGAAGAGACGCTTAGGCTAAGCTTAAGCCTAGGCCCCTTGCGATGCCGCCGGGCTGCCTCCAACACCTTGTTTGCCAATTCGATGATGCCTACCACATCTTCCTCCGTCTCCGTGGGCAGCCCTAACATGAAATAAAGCTTGACTCCATCCCAACCGGCGGCGAAGGCCGCCTCCACCCCTCGCAAAAGGTCTTCTTCGGTGATGTTCTTGTTCACCACATCCCGAAGCCGCTGGGTTCCCGCCTCCGGCGCAAAGGTAAGGCTAGTCTTCCGCATTTTCCGGATTTCCTCGGCCAGCTCGCCTTTGAAGCTGTCCACCCGGAGGGAGGGAAGGGACAAGGCAACGCCCTGATCCCGGTAGCGGCCCATCAAGTCCGCGGCTAGATCCTCGATGCAGGTATAGTCCCCGGTGCTTAGTGACGATAGGGCCAGCTCCTCATAACCCGTGTTTTTAATCAGCTCTTCCGCTTGGCGGTGCAAAGTGGCGGCCTGGCGTTCCCTGACGGGCCGGTAAATCATCCCCGCCTGGCAAAACCGACAGCCCCGGGTGCATCCCCGGAAGACCTCCAGGGTGGCCCGATCATGGATAGCATCGATATAAGGGACGACAAAAGCATCCGGATAAGGGGCCGCATCCAAATCCTCCACTACTTGCTTCCTCACCCGGGGCGGGATGCCGGTCCGATTGGGCCGGATCTTCGCCACCCGTCCATCGGCATGATACTCAACATCGTAGAAGGCGGGCACGTAAATTCCCCGGATTCTCCGGGCCGCTTCCAGGAGATACTCATCCCGGGGCACCCGGTCGCTGTGGAGGAGTCCTAAGGCCAAGTCGAGCAGCTCGTCGATGAGAAACTCCCCCTCGCCGATGGCGAACAGATCGATGAAGTCTGCCAGGGGCTCTGGATTGTAGGCGCAAGGACCACCGGCGATGATGATCGGATGGCTGTCATCCCGGTCCCGGGCCAAGGGGGGAATCCCCGCAAGATGGAGCATGTTCAAGATATTGCTGTAGCTAAGCTCATACTGGAGGGTAAACCCGATCAGATGAAAATCCCCCAGAGGGCGGCAGGATTCCAAGCTGAAAAGGGGCAGTCCCCTTTGGACCAGCTCCTCTTCCATGTCCGTCCAGGGTGCAAAGACCCGCTCCGCCAAAGCATCCTCCCGCTGATTAATGATGTGGTACAAGATCTTTAGGCCCAAGTGGCCCATCCCCACGTCGTAGACATCGGGAAAGGCCAGGGCCATTTTCAGAGGCACCTCTGCCCAATCCTTGCGTATGGAATTGTATTCGTTGCCTAAATAGCGGGCCGGCCGACTTACCGTCGGCAAAACTTGCGTGTGCAATTCTGTCCGCAACTGACACATCTCCCTAACTGGCTGCCCACCCCTTCTATTATAACAATTACCGGGGGAAATTAACACCGGGGCCTTATCAGTCCCTCCAAAGGGGTGTCAACGCTCATTTCTAGGAGCCCATCAAGGACTTCCGTTTCAGTGATTGAACCTAGAATCCGGCCGGCCCCGTCGACCACCGTTATCACGCTGTACTTTTGGGGACTAAGGTGTTTGATGAGTTCCTTCAAGGGGATGGTTCCCTTTGCCACCAGCGGTTGGGCGCCGATCACTTTCTTTTCCATCAGCTCCTGCTTCTTGCGGGCAAGGGACCTCATCAACACGTAGATGGCCATGCCCTGCTCCCGCTGGGCGCTGTAATACAAAAAAAAGGCAATTACAAGCAGGCTGGGATAGCGCCTTTGGTACAGGAAATCGTAGACTCCAACAAGCCCCAGGATGATGCCTAAGGCTTTCCCCAACCGGGCTGCCCGGATAGTAGCCTCCCGGTAGCCCATGACCTTAGTCAGCCTGGCCCGCCAACACCGCCCCCCATCCAAGGGCATGGCCGGCAGCAGGTTAAACAGGCCGATAGCCAGGTTGGATCGCACAGACAGCTCCAACCACATCCTGGGAAGGGCATCGATGAGGAGCAGATAGTAAGAAAGGCCAGCCAGAAAAAGACTCGTCAGGGGGCCGGCCAAAGCCACGCAGATCTCTACAAAAGGATCTGCCTCCAACAGGCCGTCGATCCGGGCTACCCCACCGAAGGGTAGAAGCTCCACTTCCTGGACCCGCAGGCCAAAGCTTTGGGCCATGAGGACGTGCCCCAGCTCATGGAGAAAGACCAAGGAAAAGATGAACAGGGTGGGAAACAGGAGGCCTGCAAAGGACAGGACCGCGAGCAGGATGAGGAAATAAGGGTTCAGAAGAAAGCGGATGCCGCCTGCCTTAAGCAGCTTCATGGGCAGCCCCTAGGGGGTGATTGCGGTGGAATCGGGCCACAGGCGAAACAGGTCGAATTTCCCTGAGACGACCTCCAAAGACGGGAATGAGGAAGTAAGAACGGCGAAATCAAAATCCGTCGTCAAGACGAAGGCAATGTACTCTTCCAGCCGTTGGAGGGCTGGATACTTGATGCTTCCCAAGGCGCTGACCAGGACAAAAAGGATCAGGGCGAACAAAAGACTCCGCAGGAATTGGGACTCCATGACGGCCCCCTCCAAAGGACAGATTACATTAGAATGTATGCCTTGGCCATGTCCTTTAGAAGTTGATCTTCTGGCGCCGCATATGGATGTTTAGCAGGAGGCCGATGCCGATCAGGTTGGTGATCAACGAGCTGCCGCCATAGCTGATGAAGGGCAAGGGGATGCCCGTCACCGGTGCAAGCCCCACGGTCATGCCCACATTGATGGCAATGTGGAAAAAGAGCATGGAGACCACCCCGGTGGCGATGAGGCGTCCAAACTCATCCTTTGCTTCTGCGATAATCTTAAGACCCCGGCGCAGCAGCAGGTAATAGAGGACCAGCAAGGTAAAAGCCCCCACGAAGCCCAGCTCCTCCCCCACCACGGAAAAGATGAAGTCGGTATGATGGGCCGGCAGGAAGTTCAACTGGACCTGGGAGCCAGCGAGCAGTCCCTTGCCGAAAAACCCCCCCGAACCAACCGCGATCATCGATTGGATCACGTTCCAGCCCGCCCCCATCTTGTCGCTGTAGGGATTGACGAATACCATCAGCCGCTTGATCTGGTACTCCTTTAACAACGGATAATAGCCGCGCCCGGCTAGAAGGACCAAGAACACGCTCCCCAGCAAACCGGCTGCCACGATGCCCCCCAAATGCCGGAGCTTGACCCCGGCCACCGCGAGCATGCCAAAGAGAATGCCCACAAAAACCAAGGTTGAACCCAGGTCGGGCTGAAGCAGGACCAGGATTGTCGGCAGGCCCACATAGGCAAAGGGACCCACTAGATCCCGGAGGGACTCCCAGTCAGGCTCGTCCCGTTCGCTCAGATACCGGGCAAGACTGATGATGACCACGATTTTGGCTAATTCCGACGGCTGGATGGAAAGCCATCCAAGTCGCAGCCACCGTTGGGACCCACCCGCCCTAAGCCCGGAAACCCACACCAAAGCCAGCCCGATGACGGTTGCCACATACATCAGCCGGGCATACTTCTCCAAGACCCGGTAATCCAGGCCGAGCAAGAGCACCATGGCGCCAAGGCCCACCAAGCACCATCGACCTTGGCGCTTGACCGAGGCCAAAGGGTCCTCGGGATTATGGTGAACGCCGCTTTGGGTCGCCGAATAGACCATCACCAGACCGAAAACCAACAGGATCCCCACTAATGCCAGGAGTGCAAAGTCCAATTTTCGCAGCAGCTTCCTGTCCACCAATCAACCTCACCCATCAACCTAGTTCTTGGTCTTGGAGAGAGCCCGCTTCATCTCTTTGATCGGAATATTGGCCACCAAGGCCATGGAGTCGTCCCCTTGTTCCAAATTCACTTCGAAACCCGCCTGATCGATTTCCATGTACTTGGAGATGACATCCAGGAGCTCCTCTTTCAGCGTCTCCAATAGATAGGGGGAAACGCTGGTCCGATCATGGACCAGAACCAGGCGGAGCCTTTCCTTTGCCGCTGCTTTGCTGCCTTCATTTTCTCTGCCAAAGAGCCGACTCAGGAATTCCCACATTGCTGCCCCTCCTTGTTGTTCACCTCAAACCAACTAGCCTTTTCAGTTTCTCGAAAATACCGTCACCCCGCAGGTCGAGGAAGGGCACCTCTTCCCCTTCCAAGCGACGGACGATGTTGCCAAAGGCCTCTCCTGAGCGGCAGCGCCCGTTAAGCACCACAGGCTCACCCCTGTTTGTGGAGACGATAATTCCTTCGTCGTCAGGAACAACCCCCAATAAGGGGATGGCTAGAATATCGATGATATCTGTAATATCCATCATGTCACCCCGTCTGACCATATCCGGCCGGACCCGGTTGACAATCAGACTGGGATCGTAAAGACCGCTGGCCTCCAACAGGCCGATGATCCTGTCCGCGTCCCTAACCGCCGCCACCTCAGGGGTCGTAACGATAATGGCCTCATCCGCCCCGGCTACGGCATTGCGAAATCCATGTTCGATCCCTGCCGGCGAGTCGACCAGAATATAGTCAAACTCTTCTTTGAGCTGTTTCACCAGCTCCTTCATTTGTTCAGGCTTAACGGCATCTTTCTCCTTGGACTGGGCAGTGGGCAAGAGCACCAGATTACGGGTGCGCTTGTCCCGAATCAAGGCTTGGGCCAGCCGGCAGTTCCCTTCAATCACATCGACTAAATCATAGACTATGCGGTTTTCCAGACCCATAACCACGTCCAGGTTCCTTAGGCCCGTATCCGAATCCACCAGGGCCACCTTGTGGCCCCGCAGAGCCAGTCCCAGCCCTAAGTTGGCCGTTGCCGTCGTTTTCCCAACCCCACCCTTGCCACTGGTTATGACCAGAGCCTTTCCAGGCACAATCCAACCTCCTTTCATTTCAATCCCGATAGTTGGCCTGCATCATAAGTCCGGATCACGATCACATCACCTTGCACACAGGCCATTTCCGGGCCCCCATGCCTTAGGGGAGGCTTCTCATCGGGAGATCGGCAAATGAACCCGGCTATCCTCAGTTGGGTCGGCTCCAAGTGGAGTCCGATCACCAAAGCATTCTCGTCGCCAGAGGCCCCAGCATGGGCCATCCCCCGCAAGGTGCCTAAGATTACTATATCACCAGCCGCGACCACTTCCGCACCAGGATTTACATCACCCAAAATCACCACATGTCCTGGGTAATGGATCCTTTGCCCGGAACGAATGGTACGTCTTACCAACAGGGTCGGTTCATGGGAAGGCTCTTCCTGCGACTCCGGCAGCTCCCGGGGTTCATCATCAACCTCGGTAAGGGTAAGTCCATATTCCTTGGCGACCTCCATCAAAGCCTCCTGTTCCCCTGTGGCTAGACTACGTCGACCGGTAACCAGCTTGACCGAGGCCCCCAGGAAAAAGTCCCTGGCGGGATCTAGTTTTTCCCGAAGCTCCGTCAACACTTGTTGGAATTGGGCATCTTCGTCTATCTGAATCGTTATCCCATGCCTTGTCCCCTTAAAAACCACGGCCTCCCTGGCCACCCTCTATCCCTCCTTTGCTTCGCCGCATTTCATCGTACTTCCTGCCTTCTTTTAGTAATCCTTCTTTCCGGCGAAATAAGCTTCCAACACCCTGCGGGCCACGGGAGCGGCCACCCGGGCTCCACCACCGGCGTTCTCCGCCATAACCATCACCACTACTTCCGGCTCCTCCGCAGGCGCCCACGCCCCAAACCATGCGTTGGGCTCCCGGCCCTCCACTTGGGCTGTGCCCGTCTTTCCAGCGGCGGTAAAGCCCACGCCTTGAAAGGCGGACCGGGCCGTTCCCTGGGAGATCACCGCCCGCATGCCCCGATGCAAAACACTCCAAGTACTGTCCTTTAGCCCAATCACATCGACAAGCTCCGGGCTGATGGCCGAGACCACTTCCCCCGTCGGCGAGGTGATGGCTCGAACCAGATGGGGACGATAGATGCGACCCTTGGTGGCCAGGGCCCCATAGAATACCGCCATCTGGATGGGGCTCACCTCCACCAGCTGCCCAATGGCCACATTCAGGGTGTCCCCGGGATACCATCCTTGATTACCCGGAGATGACCGAAACTGCCGCCTTTTCCACGCGGGATCGGGGATGAGTCCTTTTGCTTCCCAGGGAAACAAATCGATGCCCGTCGGCCGGTCGAGGCCAAAGGCCCGGGCCGCGGCCGCGATCTTGTCGATGCCCGCTTCCTCTGCAATGGACCAGAAATAAATGTTGCATGAATCGGCCATGGCCGCAACCCCGTCCACCCGCCCATGGACGGCCAGGGGGGGATCATTTGTCATCACCCAGCACTGGCGCCCGAACTTGTAAGTCCCTCCGCAGTAATGGGTTGTCTGGGGGCTTGCCCCTCCCCCCTCGAAAGCCGCAATAAGGGTGATGGGCTTAAAGGAGGACCCCGGGTGATACTGACCCGTCAGCGCATAGTTGTTCAAGGCAGAGGGAGCCTCTTGCAAGGATTGATAATAATCCGGGGGGACGCTGATTAAGAAACGGTTGGGATCGTAGCCCGGTTCGATGAACCGATTCGGATCATAACGGGGCTGGCTGACTAGGGCCAAGATTTCCCCGTTGTTCGGATCCAGCACGATAACACTCCCCGCGTAGGCCCCTTTGGCCTTGGTGGTGGCCCGGATATGGGCCAGCTGCTCTTCCAGGGCAGCTTCCGCAGCCGCCTGCAGCTCCCAATCGATGGTCAAGATCAAGTTGTTGCCGGGGATGGGGCTTTGGGTTCCCAGCACCCTTAGGGGACGGCTGAAGGCATTCACTTCCACCTGCTGGCCTCCATCTTGACCCCGGAGATGGTCTTCGTAGTATCGCTCCAAACCCGTCCGGCCGATCAAATCAGATCCACGGTAGCCCTTGTCCCCAAGTTCCCGCAGCTCCTCGGGGGATATCATGGCCAAATAGCCAAAGACATGTCCCCCAAGCGCCCCATACAAGTAGTCCCGCATGGGGGTCTCTTCAACTATTACCCCGGGCAGATCCAGCCGATGCTCCTCGATGCAGACCACCGCCTTGGCGTCCACATCCCGCCGGATGCGCACCGGCTCGTGGGGAGTCTTGCCCCAGCGGGCGATCATGGCGTTGATTTCCTCCGGTTCCATCCCGAGGATGCCGCCGAGGCGAGCACAGACGGCATCGGCATCAACCAAACCCTCCGGGATCACCGAGACGGTGAAGGACGGACGGTTGGTGACGAGCAGGCGCCCCCAGCGATCGTATATTAACCCCCGGGGGGCGGTTAATTGGACCAGACGAAGCCTGTTGCCATCGGCTAAGCGAGAGTAGGTCTCCCCCTGGAGGATCTGCAAATACCACAGTCGACCCGCCAAGACAAGAAAGACCAGGAGGATCAACCCAGAAAACAGCCGCAGCCGAACCTCCAAATGACCATTGCGGGCCATCATCACCCCTCCCTCAGGACAACCGACGCTCCGCTCCCTCCCGCTTTCGCAAGAAGCGTTCAAGGGCTGCCAGCCGGAAGTAGACGCACAGGGTCAGCAAAGAGTTGAAAAAAGCCGCCGACACGAGGACGTTGCCCATGATCTCCGAGCCGATTGTCAGTCCGGAAAGGCGGGCGATGAATACGTAGATCCCCTGGTCGACGAGGGTGCCCAGGAAGGTGGCCAGAAAAGGTACGAGATAGTTTTCTTTGTACACCACATCCCGAACCAATCCGATTAGACAGGCGACGACCGTCTTGCCCAAGACATGCAGGCCCAAGTAGCGGCCAGAGAGAACATCGAGCAAAACCCCGCCAACGGCTGCGAGCAATACGCCATCCCGCCGTCCCCGCAAAAGGGTGAAGGATGCCACGAGGACCAATACCAAGTCGAGCTTAATCCCCAGAAAGCTCCACCAATGAAGCAGGCTCCCCTGGAGCAATGCCGCAAAGATCGTCACTCCCACCAGGACGCACCACTGGAGGTAATCCCGTTCTTGGGTCTTAGCCATCACCTCCACCCTCCTTGGGGGAAGCAATGACGAAGACATACTCAAGGCGGGCTAGATCCGCCGTTGGCTCCAGGAAGGCCCCGGCAAAACTCCCGTAATCTCCGGCGGTAACGGTGACCAGCCGACCGATGGGCAGTCCCTTGGGAAAGATGACGGACAGCCCCGATGTGACGATGATATCCCCCTGCTTCAGATCGGCATCCCGAACCAAGGGCTTTACCCGGGCAAGTCCCGCCGACTCGGACAATCCTTCCACCAAGACCAAGTCCCCCGTCCGCTGGCTTACCCCCCCGATGGCGCTGGAAGGGTCGATCATCAGCATGACCCGCGCGGTCTTTTTGGCGACCGACCGGGTTGAGCCCACCACCCCTCCAGGGCCCACCACGCCCATGCCAGGCTCAAGACCATCTTCTTCACCTAAATCGATGATGATGCTGCTCAGCCAGTTCCCCGGATCCCTGGCAATCACCTGGGCGGGGAGCATCGCATAGCCCAATTCCTGCCGGAAGCCCAGGGCTTCCCTGAGCCAGGCATTCTCCCGGCGGTATTCCCGCAGACGGATGTTTTCTGTCTGCAGAAGCTCCACTTGGGTGCGCAGCTTCTCGTTGGTCTCCTTAAGGTCCCGCCATTCCACCAGAGCCTGCCAGTTCTTAGCAGTCCATGCGCCAATGTTGGCCAGCCCCCGTTGGATGGGAGCCAGCCGGTCGGCTAGGAAGGACTCCAGGTCGGTGACATGCTCCCTTTCCGCCGTGAGGTGAAGCACTGCTGCCAGGAATAAGAACATGGCCACATAAAGTATTATCCTTTGCCCCTCCGGTGGGCGCACCACCATCACATCCCTAAGCCTTCAACTTGCGGGTGCTGACCATGACCCGGCCCAAAAGATCAAAGTGCTCCAAGGCGGCGCCGGTGCCGATAGCCACCACCCCCAAGGGGTCCTCGGCCAAATGAACGGGCATGCCCGTCTCTTGGGCGAGGAGACGATCCAAACCTGCAAGGAGGCTGCCTCCGCCAGCTAGGACAATGCCCTTGTCCATGATGTCGGCGGCCAATTCCGGAGGAGTCCGCTCCAAGGTGACCTTCACCGCCTCGACAATCGCGCCGATGGGTTCAGTCAAGGCTTCTTTGATTTCCACGCTGGAAATCGAGATGGTCTTGGGCAGCCCCGTTAGAAGATCCCTCCCCCGCACATCCATATTCTTCTCTCCGCCGTTCCAGGCGCCGCCGACGGTTTGTTTGACCAATTCCGCGGTCCGCTCCCCGATGAGGAGGTTGTACGTCCGGCGGATATGCTGAACGATGGCTTCGTCCATTTCGTCGCCGCCGACCCGGATGGAGCGATGGGAGACGATGCCTCCTAACGAGATGACAGCCACTTCCGTGGTGCCCCCGCCCACATCCACGATCATGCTCCCGGTGGGCTCCTGGACCGGCAGCCCGGCTCCAATCGCGGCAGCCATGGGCTCCTCAATCAGGCGGGCATCCTTGGCCCCCGCGGACAGGGTAGCATCAATCACTGCCCTTTTTTCCACCTCCGTCACCCCGGAGGGAACGGCCACCACCACCCGGGGCCGAAACAAGGATCGGCGCCGGTTGGCCAGGGTTATGAAGTGGCGAAGCATTCTTTCGGTGACGTCGAAGTCGGCAATGACTCCGTCTTTCATCGGTCGGATGGCAATAATATTCCCTGGGGTGCGCCCCACCATTTGTTTGGCCTCTTCGCCCACTGCCAAAACATCGTTGCTTTCTCGGTTGATGGCCACCACCGAAGGCTCCCGCAGTATGACTCCCCTGCCTTTAACATATACAAGGGTATTGGCCGTGCCCAAATCGATGCCCATATCTTTCGATAAACGCCCAAACATCTGCCGCTTCCCCTTTCTCACTCACTGCCAGCGCCCCATCAACTTTCCAAGAATCCCATTTCTTTCAAGCTAACGAACTTATTATCCCCAATGATGACATGGTCTAACACTTCAATCCCCAAGAGCTTCCCTGCCTCGTGGAGCCGGCGGGTCACCCTGATGTCATCTTGACTGGGCTGAGGGTCGCCGCTGGGATGATTATGTACCAGGATCACCGCAGCACTGCTGCGCCGAATGCATTCCTTGAAGAGTTCCCGGGGATGCACAAGGGAGGAGTCCAATCCCCCGATGGATACATCCCGAATGGCAATCACCCGTCTTTTGGTGTTAAGGAGCAGCACGCGGAAGTGCTCCCGGTCAAGGTGCCGCATTTCCTCCATCACCAGGCAAGCCGCATCGCCGGGGCCCCTGATCAAGGGGCGATCCCCGTGGCTGGCCCTGGCCAGGCGCCTGGCCAGCTCACAGGCGGCCTTCAGCTGAGCCGCCTTAACCGGCCCGATGCCCTCTATCTGGCACAAGTCCTCCACGCTGGCCGCGGCCATGTCCACAAGCCCAGGATACTTGGCCAACAGGCGATCGGCCAGGGTCAACGCCGAATCCCGGCGACTCCCCACCCGGAGGATGATGGCCAACAGATCCCTTAGGGCCAAGGCCCTAGGGCCAAGCTGCCACAACTTCTCCCGGGGTCTCTCGTTTACCGGCAGTTCCTTAACCTTAACGACCAGCTTCTCTTCCTGCATTACCATGCCCTCCTAGCTCTTGGGCATGGCTGGCATAGGGGGCTAGTTCTATCAACAAGTCAAGGTCAAATTCCTTGCACATCTTGGCAAGACGGGCCAAAGGCAGCCCGACAACATTGAAATAGCATCCTCGAATACCCTTCACCAAAAGGCTCCCCAAGGCCTGAATACCATAAGCACCCGCCTTGTCCATGGGCTCCCCGCTGGCAACATAACAGGCGATCTCATCCGGGGTCAGCCGACGAAAGGTCACCTCGGTGGTCTCATGGCCCGACACGCGGCATCCGCTGCCGGCATCGACCACCGCCAGCCCCGTAATCACCCGGTGGGTCCGTCCGCTGAGGCAAGCTAGCATTTCCTTGGCCTCTTCCTTGCTTGCCGGTTTTCCCAATACTTCATCGCCCAGGACCACCACCGTATCAGCGCCGATGATTAAGCCTTCCTCCACTTGATCGGCTACAGCTAAAGCCTTCGCCAAAGCACAGTGCCGGGCCTTCTCTTCCGGGCTATTCCCCGGTATCGAGTTTTCATCGATGTGAGCAGCGATTACCTGGGGATTAAGCCCGATATCCCTTAATAAGCTCAGGCGCCGGGGTGAAGCCGACGCCAGGATGATCTTCATGTTCCACCCCACCTCGGCACAGTTTTCCACGGCTACATTCGCCAGTAGGCAAACAAGCCCATGACCACCCCTATCATTGTTACCAAATTGAAGCGAAAAGCGATCCCCAGTTGCAGGGTGGCCATGCCCGCGAGGTTCAGTTCCCGTACGTGCAGGTTGGCTTCATAGGGTCGGGCCAACACTGGCAGCCAAACACCCAGGGCGTCTCCCAGCCCCGTGCCTAATAGGCCTCCTACGACGATGAGCAAGAGAAGAATCCAGCCCTTCTCCCGGCCTGCCTTACGCAAACCCCAACCCTCCTCAGTTTCCACCTTTACCCCACTGAGGAACTTAATTCACCAATCCAGGGAGAATCTCCTTGCCCGGACCGAGTTTTCTTTTACCCCTGCCAATGGCAAATTTTGGTCGGCAAAGGAGTCAGCCGTTCCTTCCTAAGGAGGCATTCAGACTGCCGCTCCGGTATCCTTCCAGGTCTAGCGCTACATACAAGAAACCAAGCTCCTTGAGCTTTGAAGCGATCTCAGGTCCAAGATCAATAACCCGGTCCATCTCTCCTTGGGGGACCTCCAAACGTGCTATCTCCCCATGATGCCGGAGCCTTACCTGCCCAAAGCCGCACCTTCGCAGGAATGCCTCGCCTTCGGCCACCTGGGTCAACTTAGCCAGGGTAATCGGGCTGCCATACGGAATCCGGGAGGCAAGGCAGGCCATGGATGGTTTATCCCAGGTGGGAAGACCCAGCTCCTGGGAAAGGGCCCGAATTTCCGTCTTGGTCAATCCCACCGCCTGGAGGGGGCTTTGGACCCCCAGCTCCTTGGCGGCCCGGGACCCAGGCCGGTGATCCTTTAGGTCATCATGATTGCTACCGTCAATCACCTGGCTAATGCCCAGCTTTTCCCCAAGGGCCTTCAATTGACCAAAGAGCTCCCGTTTGCAGTAATAGCAGCGTTCAGGGGAATTAGCGATGAACTCTTCCATGACGAGTTCACTGGTGGTCAAGGGCTCCCACCTTGCCCCCAGCCGACCCGCCATTTCCTCGGCGCCTCGTGTTTCCGCCTGGGTGCGGATCGGCGATATGGCGGTAGCGGCTATGCACCTTGCTCCCAATTCCTCATGGGCCACCTGCAATAGAAAGGTGCTGTCAACCCCGCCGGAAAAGGCAACCACTGCTCCCTCCATCCCCCGGAGGCTCCGCCTCAAAGCAACTAGTTTTCCCTTCACCCCATCAGCCCCCATTTAGCACACTCAAATATCGTTCGCCCGTATCGGGCAAGATGACCACGATCCTGGCCCCGGGCCCCATTTCCTGCGCCACTTGACAGGCGGCAGCAACCGCAGCCCCGGAGGAGATCCCAACGAGGAGCCCTTCCTTGCAGGCCAACTCCTTGGCCATAGCATAGGCATCCCCATCCTCAACGGGAACCACCCCGTCGATGATTTCTTGGTTCAGCACCCCAGGTACAAACCCCGCCCCAATGCCCTGAATCTTGTGGGGACCCGGCTTGCCTCCAGACAGGACTGGAGAGCCTGCCGGCTCCACGGCAATGACCCGGACATTGGGATTCTTTTCCTTCAGGACCTCGCCCACGCCGGTGATGGTGCCGCCGGTTCCCACGCTGGCCACAAAGGCATCGATCCGGCCTTTCGTCTGGGCCAGGATCTCTTGGGCTGTGGTCTCCCTATGAACCTGAGGGTTCACGGGGTTTTCAAACTGCTGGGGCATAAAGTAATCGGAGTTGGCATCCAACAGCTCCTGGGCGGCCCTGATGGCTCCCCCCATCCCCTGAGCCCCCGGGGTTAGGACCAATTCCGCCCCGTAAAGGCTGAGCAAGGTCCGCCGCTCCCGGCTCATGGTTTCAGGCATGGTCAAGATCAAACGGTACCCCCGGGCGGCTGCCACCAAGGCAAGTCCGATCCCCGTATTGCCGCTGGTGGGTTCAACCAGGACTCCCCCGGGCCGAAGCCTTCCTTCCTTTTCCGCGGCCTTGACCATTCCCCAGGCGACCCGGTCCTTGATGCTCCCTCCAGGGTTGCAAGATTCCAGTTTCCCATAGAGGCTCCCTTGGCCAACTCTCTGTAGCTTTACCAAGGGAGTATTGCCAAATAACTTAAGGACTCCCTCGACAGGTTCCGTAACATCCACCTCCTAAAATTGCAAATCAAGCATCTATCCATTGATAATAAGAGCTATTATCTTTCCATGGCTCTTATCGACGCCTTTTGCTTATTGCCCCCTAGAGAAATTTATGACAAACTATAATCGTAATCGTTATCAATAATATCTGGAGGGGATAAAGTTGTCTGCAATCATCAACGAGAACGTCCTGGGAGCAACGAAAGGCACCAATCTGGAAGACATCGTCGCGAAGAACTTCCAGGGTGAGTCCATGGAGACAGGCCTCTATTTGGCCATGGCCCGCCAGGCCCAGCGGGACGGATACCCGGAAATCGCTACCGTCCTGGAAAGCTTGGCCATGGATGAAGCATGGCATGCGGCCCGCTTCGCGGAACTAAACGGACTCATCGGCAGCACCAAAGAGAACCTGCTCAAGATGCTAGATGGGGAAATCCATGCCAACAAGGGCAAACGCAGTGCGGCGGTCCAGGCGAAAGAGGAGAATATCGACGAAGCCCATGATCTTTTCGATGAAGCCTCTCGAGATGAAGCTCGGCATGCCAGGGCCTTGCAAGGACTCCTCGATCGCTACTTTGCCTAGTCCCATCCCTCCCCCGGGTAGCCTGCCCCCAGGGAAGTGATGCGGGGAGACGACCCACAGACAGGGCAGGCCGGGTCCCGTTCAATGACCACTTCGCGAAAGGTGGTGGTCAGTCCGTCGAACAGGAGAAGCCGGCCTGCCAAGCCCTCGCCTGCTTGGAGGATGAGTTTGATTGCTTCGAGGGCCTGGAGCACCCCCAGCACCCCCGGGATAGCCCCCATGACCCCGACCTCCCCGGCTCCAGGGACGCTGCCTGGAGGCGGGGGAGCAGGAAACAAACAACGATAACAGGGCCCTTGTCGAGGAAGGACGGTCATGATGTGTCCTTCCCAGCGAAGGACTCCCCCTTCGACCAAGGGTATCCCGGACAAGACGCAAGCATCGTTCAGCAGGAAGCGGGCGGGGAAATTGTCCACCGCGTCAATGACCACATCATAGCCTTGGATGGTTTCGGCCGCGTTATGGGGGTTCAGCTCCATGGGATAGGTCTTGATCTCGATCAATGGGTTCAGGGCCCTGAGGGCACTAGCAGCGGATTCCACCTTGGGACGGCCCACATCATCGGTGCGGTGGAGAATCTGCCGCTGCAAATTGGACAGATCAACCCGGTCGCTGTCGACTATCCCCAAGGTGCCAATGCCCGCCGCGGCCAGATAATAGGCAGCCGGAGAACCGAGACCTCCCGCGCCAACCACCAAAACCCGCGCTCTTTGAAGCCGCTCCTGGCCTTCCCGTCCTACTTCCCGAAGGACCACCTGGCGGCTGTACCGCTTCAGCTCCCCATCGCTTAATGACACTCATTGCCCCCCTATCAAAGCCTTCTGGGACCATTTTACCAAGGGTGAAAACTAGTGTCAACGCGGCTAGTAGGTCCTAATCAGCCTGGTCCCTTGATAGTAGTGGGCGAGGATTTCCCGATAATTATAGCCTTGTCGAGCCATGCCGTCGGCTCCATACTGGGACATGCCCACACCGTGGCCATTTCCCCTAATGGAAAACCGGATGCAGCTGCCCATAACGCTTGCATCAAACCAATTGGACCGCAGCCCTAAGGCCTCCCGCACCTCTCGGCCGGTGAAGACTTGCCCCCCCACCGCAACTGTTTGCACCCGGCCGCTAGGATAGCGCTGGAGGATCTGAATCGTTTGGGTGCCGGCCTCAAGGCCCAGGGATCGGATTATCTCTTCCCAGGGGAGATCCTGTTCCGTACGGTAATGGGGTGAGTGCTCCTCGTAGGGGCTGGGCGTGCTCCGCAGGTAGGGATGGAGAGCGCTCCAGTAGTTTTCGGAGCTTTCCGTCCGTCCTCCACTGGTTGAATGATAGGCGGGGAAGATGAGCTCCCCCCGGTAGGTGAGCACCTCCCCCCGGGTCGATCGGACAGCCATGCGGATCCGGCTCCAGTAGATCTGGAAAGCAGCCGCTCCCCATTTTTCCCGGAGTTCTTCGGGACTGCTCCAGGCCTGATCCCGCTGGAAGCTGCTGGTAAGATGGACCCCGCTGACCTGGGTGCGCACCGCCCGCAAGGCATAGGTGCGGGCGGCCACCGCCTGGGCTTTGAGGGCCTCCAGGTGGAAGACCGCCGGCATTTCCGCAGCTACAACCCCGGCAACGTATTCCTCCAAGTCGAGCTCCACCAGGCGGCTGACATCCTCTCGGAAAAGCCGGACTTGGACCTGGTCCCTGCCCGCGGGTTCATAGCCCCTCACTAAGAGGGCCGGCAGGATCGCGGCAATGAGGCAAATGAACACCAAGTACAACAGCCAGCGCAAAGGTCATCCCCCCCAACAGCGAACAATACCATCCTATGGCCTTAGGGGGGGAAATATGACGGCAATAAAAAAAGGGCAAGTCACCGCATCCGGCGGCCTGCCCAGCAAGTTACCATGCCATATTATTATTCCTTAGGAACAATGCAGTCTACGGGGCACACAGCGACACAGTCGTCACAGCCGGTGCACATCTCGGGATCAATGACGAAGATGTCATCGCCCTCACTGATGGCCCCTTCAGGGCACTCAGCTTCACAGGCACCGCAAGCAATACATTCATCGGTAATTACGTTGACGTGGTCCGCCACATCCTTCGCCTCCTATACTTTAGCTGTTTCATGGCGGGAATAAGCCATTTCAAATATAGCAGAGACCTCCACCCATGTCAACAAGACCAATTTCGGCAGTCTGCGGCGGGCTTTATTGAGTGACAATAGCCTCGTAACCCTTGGCCTGCAACTTGGACCGGAGGGCTTCAGCATTCTTGCGTTCAGAGAAGGCTCCCACCTGCACCCGATAGGGCGGCCCGGGGCTAAGATAAACAGGCAGGTTTTCTTCTTCTTTCAGCTTCTCCCCGAGTCTGCGGGCATTCTCCTCCTCTTGGAACGCCCCAACCTGCACCCGAAAGAGGACATCGGTCTTGGGTGGTTTGACCACCTGGGGGGGAGGTGTGGGGGGCAGTTCTTCTTCGATTGGCTCCGGCTCGACTGCCTCGTCTAGTGGTGGCTGTGGGCTTTGCCGCGGGCGGGAAGTAGTCGTTGTGGGCTTCATTAAGGGTTCGGCCATCAGGCGGATGGCGTAATGTCCCATGATATACCCGAGAAAAACCGCCACTATGCCCACCGTAAGCAATGTTGCGGCCAGTGATAGTTTATCCCGCCATGGTTTCTTGTCCTTTTTTGCTACCACCAGCCTCACCTCCTACTTGTCCTCACGATATAACTACTCTGTAGACGAAGAGATTCCTTTTAGGGACAAGAGTTTTCCATTGGCCAAAGGCCCCTAAGCTCCCCCACCAAGTACAAAGAACCGCAGATGCAAACCACTCCGTTTTCCCCCGCCAGTTCCATGGCCCATTGCAGGGCTCGCCGAGGATCCCCTTCGATATGGGACTGGATCCCATAGGGGCGGGCCAGCTCCACCAGGTCCGCTGGATCGCTAGGTGCGCTGCGGGATGCCAAGGGGCGGGTAAAGACTACCTCTTCGCCCAACGGGAGCAAGGCCTCCAGGATCTTCGGCCGATCCTTCTCGCCAAGGACGGCCATCACGTAAACAACTCGTCGTCCCGGGAAGGCTCCCGTCAAAGCCTGGCCCAGGGCCCGGGCCCCGTCGGGATTATGGGCCCCATCGAAGATGACCGTCGGGTGATGTTGGACTATCTCGAAGCGGCCCGGCCAGCGGGCCCGTTTGAGACCCTCCCGGGCCGCCTGGCAGCTTATCTGCCAGCCCTCCCCCACCAGCACCTCCGCGGCAGCCAGGGCCGTTGCTCCGTTCACAGCCTGGTGGGGCCCAGTTAGGCCCATGGCCAGCTGCTTTTCCTGCCAGAGCCGTCCTTTGTAGCTAAGCTCCGTTCCCCAAAGGCCCCAATCCACCAGCTCATACTCCACATCCAAGCCCACCTGTACAAGGGACGCGTGCCGCTCCCGGGCCGATAGACTGATGACTCCCCTTGCCTCTTCCTCCTGGGGTGCGCTGACCACAGGACGATTGGCCTTGATGATCCCCGCCTTCTCTTTGGCGATGGAGCCTAGGGTGTTCCCCAGCTGATCGGCATGATCGAAGGCGATCCTGGTGATCACCGCGGCTTGGGGAATAATCACGTTGGTAGCATCCAACCGCCCGCCCAGGCCTACCTCCAGGATCATCAGATCCACCTGTTGCTGGGCGAAGTAGAGAAGGGCCAGCGCGGTGCCCAGCTCAAACTCGGTCGGATGGCCATATTCCCTGATGAGTCCTTCATCTTCGATCAAGGGCCAGACCTGGGCAACCAGGCTGGCCAGATCGCCATCGCTGATCGAACGGCCGTTGATCCGCATTCGCTCGTTGTATTTCACTAGGTGGGGCGAGGTGAAAAGCCCCGTTCGGCAGCCGGCTGCTTCGCATATGGAAGACAGTAGGGCAGCCACCGAACCTTTGCCGTTAGTCCCGGCGATGTGCACCGCAGGGATTTTGTCCTGGGGACGGCCCAGCCTTTCAAGCAAAGCACCTATCCGCTCTAATCCCGGCTTGCTGCCAAAACGAGCCAAGCTATGGACGCGCTGGAGCGCTGTACTGTAGTCCATGTCTACTCCTCTATCTCCGCCAAATGGGCCGTCAACACTTCGATTTTCTTCTGCAGTTCCTCATGTTTTGTCCGTTCCTTGTCGACGACTGCCTCGGGAGCCTTGCTTATGAAACCTTCGTTGGCCAGCTTAGCTTGAGAGCGGGCCAATTCCTCCCTGGCCTGGTCCAACTCCTTCCCCAGCCGCCGTTTTTCTTCTTCCAGATCCACCAGGTCCGCAAGGGGCAAGTAGATCTCGATGCCAGCAGCAACGGCCGCGATGGCCTTGGTGGGCTTTGCGCCGCCGCTCTGTCGCCGCTCCAAGTTTTCCACCCCTGCCAGCGAGTTCACATAGGCCAGGTTTTCCCCAATCAACCGGTTCTGCTCCCCATCCATGAAGAGAATAGCACTGATCTTCTTGCCGGGGGGCACCCCCTTTTCACTGCGTATGTTGCGGATGGCCCGGATCACGTCCATGAGAGCTTCCATCGCAGCCTCCCCTTCGGCATCCTCCATCTGCCCTGACACAGGCCAGCTCTCCAGCATGATGGTCGGGCTGGCATTCGGCAAGTACTGCCAAATGGCCTCGGTAAGGAAGGGCATGAAGGGATGCAGAAGCTTCAGGGAGCCGGCAAGGACATGATACAAGACGGCCTGGGCCCCTTGCCGCTCCTTCTCCCCTTCTTTGCCGTAAAGGCGAGGTTTGACCAGTTCAATATACCAGTCGCACAGTTCACTCCAGATGAAATCATATAGCGTCCGGGCAGCTTCACCCAGATCGAATCGCTCCAGCTGTCTTGTCACTTCGGCAACAACCCGGTCATAGCGGCTCAAGATCCACCGGTCCGCTAAGGTGAGCTCCGCTGGCAGCCCATTGGGCTTGAAGTCTCCCAGGTTGAGGAGGGCAAACCGGGCCGCATTCCAGACCTTGTTGGCGAAATTCCGGCTGGCCTCCACCTTCTCCGCTTGGTAGCGAAGGTCATTGCCGGGGGCAACCCCAGTGATGAGGGTGTAACGCAAGGCATCGGCCCCGTATTCGTCGATGACTTCGAGGGGATCCACCCCGTTCCCCAGGGATTTGCTCATCTTGCGGCCATCATGGGCCCGCACCAATCCATGGATAAGGACATGACTAAAGGGTATCTCGTCCATGAATTCAAGGCCCATGAAAATCATCCGGGCCACCCAGAAGAAGATGATGTCAAAGCCCGTCACCAGAACGGATGTCGGATAGAAGCGCTCCAGTTCCGGCGTCTGATCGGGCCAGCCCAGGGTAGAGAAGGGCCAAAGGGCCGAGCTGAACCAAGTGTCCAGTACATCGGGATCCTGGATTAGGTCATGGCTATGGCACTCGGGACAATCCTCAGGATCATCTTTGGCCACGATGGTCTCTCCGCAGCTTTGACAGTACCAGACGGGAATCCGATGGCCCCACCAAAGCTGACGGGAAATGCACCAGTCCCGGATGTTTTCCATCCAGTTCAGGTACGTCTTGGTGAAACGCTCCGGAACGAACTGAATGCGGCCGTCAACCACGGCTTGGATGGCAGGCTTGGCCAAGGGCTTCATCTTCACGAACCATTGTCTCGATACCAAAGGCTCGACCATCGAGTGGCAGCGATAGCAGTGGCCCACCGCATGGAGATGTTCTTCGACTTTGACCAAGAGTCCGACCTTTTCCAGATCTTGGACTACCCGCTTCCTGCATTCCAAAACCTCAAGTCCGGCATAAGGTCCGGCAAGGTCGGTCATCTTGCCATCGGGGCCGATGACCCTAATCTGCTCCAAATCATGGCGATGACCCATTTCGAAGTCATTAGGATCATGGGCCGGGGTCACTTTGACCATCCCGGTGCCGAACTCAGGATCGACGAAGTCATCGGCAATGATAGGCAGGGGACGCTCCATGAGGGGCAGGATCACCCTCTGGCCGACCAAATGGCGATAGCGCTCATCTCCAGGGTTGACCGCAATGCCCGTATCGCCCAGCATGGTTTCAGGCCTGGTGGTTGCCACCACAATGCACCCATCGCCTTCGGCCATGGGATATTTGATGTGATACAGTCTGCCCTCAACGTCGTCGTGCTCGACTTCGATGTCGGACAAGGCTGTGTTGCACTCGCAGCACCAATTGGTGATGTAGTCCCCTTGGTAAATAAGGCCCTTGTTGTATAGATCAACGAATACCTCTCGCACAGCCCGGGAACAGCCTTCATCCAAGGTAAAGCGCTCCCGCTCCCAATCACAGGAGGCCCCCAGCCTTCGCAGCTGATGGATAATCCGACCTCCATATTTTTCTTTCCATTCCCAGACCCGCTTAAGAAATTCTTCCCGCCCCAGCTCATGCCTGCTTAGGCCTTCTTTGCGCAGGTCAGCCTCCACCTTGATTTGGGTTGCGATGCCCGCATGGTCCATCCCCGGAATCCAAGAGGTCACGTATCCCTGCATCCGCCGCCATCGCACCAGGATGTCCTGCAAGGTATTGTTCAGGGCATGGCCCATATGGAGTTCACCGGTCACATTAGGCGGCGGTATGACCACGGTGAAGGTTTCTCCCGGAGCCGCAACATCCCCATGGAAAAAGCCTTCCTTTTCCCAAAACTCATAGAGTCTTCCTTCTACCTCGTGCGGATCGTAAACTGATGGCAACTGCCGCAGTACTTCTTTGCCCATATTCACGCCTCCCCAGGGCTAATCTTCCCTAAATAGTAAAAAACCTCTCGCCACAAGGACGAAAGGCCACTTCCGCGGTACCACCTTGGTTCCCGGCCAAAGCCGGGCTCTCCATAGCTGTAACGGGCATCCCGTTCGGGCCTACTAAACTTCAGCCCAAAAGCTCCAGGGCGACCTGCAGCCCCACCTTTCCCCAGGGATCTTCCAGCCTAGGACCCCCTCTCTGCCGGGCAATGGGTCTGCTCCTCCCCTTCAAAGCCTTTTTATCATAGTATATCAGCCTTGAGCCCTTTAGGGAAGGGGTCTGGCTTTGACAATTGCTTTCCGAAGAATACTCCGGGCATCAACATGGCTATGGGGGCCAGGTAATAAACCCTAGTTTTGCAGTAAAGTAGCGAGGATAACTTGAAGAACACCCTTGAAAAGGCCGGTTTGCGGGCATTCTTTTGTCAGGTTTTTTGTTGGTCGTTTTGGTATAATTAGTATATATCGGGATGGGGTGTTGCCATGTATCTGCATAAGAGCTCAAGCAACGACCGTGTTTATCTGTCGATTGTCCACGGCTACAGAGACCCAGTGACAAGAAAGGTCAGACGCAAAACGATCAAGTCTTTAGGGTATCTTGACGATCTTCAGAAACTATACCCTGATCCTATCGCCCATTTCAAAGCCGTCGTCGAGAAAATGAACAAGGAAGCGGCTTTGGAAAACCACCCGGTCACAATCAGCTTTGACCCAAAAGAGACTCTGACTGGCTGCATGGCCAATCGGAAGAATATCGGGTATGCTGCGCTGAGCAAACTTTACCACGAGCTCGGCCTTCATACTTTCTTCTACAACAACTCCAGATCGTTTAAGGCCGAATTCAATACAAACAACATCATGAAGCTGCTCATCTACTCCCGGATCCTTGCCCCTGCATCCAAGAAAAAAACATACGAGGCCAAAGACCGCTACTTTGAGAATACAGATTTCTCATTAGACGATGTCTATCGCTGCCTTACGCAGGTCATCAACTTTAAAGACAGACTGCAGCTGCATCTTCACCGACAGATGAAAAGCAATTTTGGCAGAGGCACTGAGTTGGTCTATTACGATGTCACCAATTACTACTTTGAGATCGATAAGCAGGATGAGATCATGCAGATGGGGCTGCTCATGGATACACAGGGCATCCCGATCGCGTATGATCTTTTCCCGGGCAACACTAATGATTGCGAGACCTTGATGCCGGTTTT
>JAAZLZ010000220.1 GCA_012799075.1 Bacillota bacterium | reverse complement strand
TGCAAGGGTGGGGCGGCTGGTCTTGTACTCCCCCTCGTAACCTACCCGATGACCCCGGGGGAGCAGGCGGGTATAGACGAGGTTCGTTTTCAATCGCCAGGTGGGATGGAGGGAAAGGCCATGGGCGCCCTGGCCGTAAAGGACCGTTCCAGGGCGCACCATTCCCAGATGGGAGGGGGGAAATCTTAACAGGGCGGTGCTGTTGGCTGCGTGGACTAGGGGTATTTGAATCCCCCGGGCCTTAAGGCTTGCCTCTGCTTCCAGGAAAACGGCCAGTTGACGCCTTGTCAGGCTCGAATTATCCGCCTGGGGGAAGTGGGTATAGATTCCTTCCAGCTCCAGCCCTTCAAGGCGAATCAACTGGCCGGCAAAATCCCCGGCTTCCCCCGGCAGGACCCCAAGCCTGCCCATGCCGCAGTCCACCTTCATGTGGACCTTGACCGTCTTGCCGCGCTTTCGGGCTTGACTGGCGAGGGCCCGGGCCGTTTCCAGACTGCACACCGTGGAGCGGACATCCAAGGACAAGCTGAACTTTTCCATGTTGGGCGCGGGAGCAAACACCAGCAGGGGAGCCTTGATGTTTGCCTCCCGGAGCTTTTGGGCTTCCCAAAGATCGGCAACGCCCAGCCAATCCGCGCCGCCGGCCAGGAATGCTTCAGCTGCTTCCCTGATGCCGTGGCCGTATCCGTCGGCCTTGACCACGGCCATGATTAAAGTTGGCTGGGGAACAAGCCTCCTCAGCCCCCGCATATTATCCTCCAAGGCATCCAGGTCCACTTCAACCCATGCGGGGCCTAGGGGCTGCATCCTACTCACCCCGCTTAAGAAAAGAACCCAAGCTGTCCTTCCATTTGAGGATGGACTTATGCCAAGGCTCTGACCTTCGCCAAAGACCATACACCACCGGCCGATAGGGCAGGTCGTACTCCCCCAGGTACTCAACCAGGGAAGCGCTAAAGCCTGTCTTGAATCGGTAAAGGCCGTAGAGGGGACTATCCGGATCAAGATCGCCTGAGACCCCGCGAAAGTCATAGATGCGGCAGCCGTTTCGTTTGGCCCACTTGATCATCGCCCATTGGAGGAGGTAGTTGGGCATGAGATTGCGCTGCTGATTCGACGATGCACCGTATACGTACCAAGCAATGGGCCCTAGCCGGAAGAGAAAAGCCCCCGCCAGGTATTCTCCTTGATAGGAGGCCATGAAGAGCTTGCCCATCCCCTTGGGCGCCAGGTGATCCCAGAGGAGTTCAAAATAGGGGTAGGACCGGACGGTGAAGTTGTCCCGCTGGGCCGTCTCCAGCAGGATTTGATAAAAGATGGCCAAGTCCCGGCGGGTGCAGTTTTCCTTGATGCGGACCCCTTTGCGCTCCCCATAACGGATGTTGTAGCGGGTCTTGCCCTTCATCTCCGTCAGGATCGCTCCTTCGGAGGGGGAAATATCCAGCTGCATCACAAACCGGGGCTGGACCCCGTCGAAAGCAAGCCCTTTTTCCACATGATGAAAGCCGCGGGAGCTTAGAATTTTGGCAACATCTTGGCGGGATTTGGGCACGGGCGGGTCGATCTTAAGCATGACGGCCCCCCTGGCCCGAGCCAGTTCTTCAACCCGGCCAAGCAGGCAGTCCAAGGCGGCGGTATCAGTGAAGTCCATGACCGGTCCCCGGGGGGCGTAGAAAATGGGGCTGTTCAAAAGGGGCAGCTGCCTTTGCAGGATGGAGAGGGCGGCCTTGACCTGGTCCTTATCGAAGGCAATCAGCCGCAGGGGCTCCCATCCTGTCTGCCCCTTGATTTCTCCCCATTCGTAGCTCTGCAGAAGATCCCCCCCCAGCCGGGCTATGTGGGCATTAAATCTTGCCCGATCCTGCTCTTCCACCACCTTAACCTCCATGGATCTCACCTCACACCTCCCATCCTATGCAAGGCCCTCTTCTCGGGTGACATATCCCACCGGATAGCGCATAAGGATTAAGCAGAAAAAGTGGAGGTGGATGCCGATGGCGGCCCGCAGGATCTCCCTCATCCTCATCTTGTGCCTGCTTGTGCCTTTCGCGGCGGGGGCGCAAGATAAACCAGCCATCCAGGTCCCCGCTGCAATCCTGATGGATGCACAAACGGGGGAGGTTTACCTGGCCAAAAACGAGCATCAGAAAAGGTCTATTGCCAGCATCGTCAAGACCATGACCCTTCTTCTGACAGCTGAGCTGGTCCAGGCCCGCAAGATCAAACTCAGCGACGTGGTTACCGTTAGCGCCAACGCGGCCAGTCGCGGCGGAACCCAAATCCGCTTGAAGTCGGGGGATAAACTGAGTGTGGAAGAGTTAATGTTCGCCACGGCCCTAGTCTCGGCCAACGATGCCGCGGTTGCCCTGGCGGAGTACATCGGCGGATCAGAAAAGGAATTCGCCCGGCTGATGACGGAACGGGCAGGCTCCCTAGGGCTCCGCAACACCGCGTTCGTCGATGCAACGGGACTATTGCCCCAGTCCAGCGGCAATTACTCCACCGCCTACGAGCTGGCCCAACTTGCTCGGTTTGCCCTTCAAAATCCGGTTTTTGCCCGGACGGTGGGGACGGAGGAGTATTTCCTCAAGAGCCAGGGCCGCACCTTGCGCAACTCAAACGATCTCCTCTTCACCTTCCCCGGCGCGGAGGGTGTCAAAACCGGGCTGACCACCCCCGCCGGACACACCCTCTTGTTTGCCGCCTCCCAAGATGGCTGGCGGCTCGTTGGAGCGGTCCTCGGGGCCCAGACTAGGGAAAGGCGCTTCGATGAGGCCCGTGAAATCCTCAAGTGGGGATTTGCCAACTTGGAGACCATTCTCCGAATGGGCGAGGAGGTCACCTCTGTCCCGGTGCGGGAGGGGGCCCGCTCGAGGGTGACCCTGGTAGCGAGCCGCGATCTGAAGACCATCCTCCTCGATGATGGACGCCGCCTCCTGGAGCGGGAGCTGGACGTTCCCGCGGTGGTGGAGGCACCCTTGAAACAGGGGGATCGCCTGGGTCAACTGGCCGTCTTCAAAGGGGACAACGAAATCGCCAGAGTTGACTTGGTGGCCAAGAACAACGTGGGTCGGGCCAACATCTTTACCTTTTTGTTCAAATGGCTTTTTGACCTGTTGGGACTTAGCTGAGGGGAGAGAACATGCCTAAGATTCCCTTGCTGGTTATCAGGAAAAGGATTACCGTGTTGATGCTCCTCTGCGTGTTGTTGGCCCTAGGTCTAGCCGGTCGGCTCGTCTACATCCAGCTCATGGAACATTCCTTTTTCATGGAAAAGGGGTTGGAGCAGCGTTTGCGGCCCATCCCCATCGATGCCTATCGGGGGACCATCCGGGATGCCAATGGCGAGGTCTTGGCGGAAAGCAAGAGTGCCGCGGCGGTCTTTGCCATTCCCATTGAGGTAAAAGATCCCCAAGGGACCGCTTTAAAGCTTGCTTCCATCCTTGATGTGGACTACGACTTTCTCTATCAGCGGTTGACCAAGCGCTCCGCGGCCGAGTGGCTAAAAAAGCGGGTATCCGATGAAGAAGCAAGGCGGGTGACCGAGCTTGAGCTGCCGGGCATCGGGGTTGTTGACAATCCTGTCCGCAGCTACCCGATGGGCAGCATCGCCCCCCAGATCCTTGGCCTGGTGGGCGTTGACAACCAGGGGTTAGAAGGAATTGAACTCTATTACGACAAGGAGCTGCGGGGCACGCCAGGTCGGCTCTTGGTGGAACGGGATGCTTCCGGTCGGCAGATTCCCCACGGGGTCCAGCAATACGTTCCCCCGGTGGATGGTTATGATTTGACCTTGACCATCGACCATAACATCCAGCGCATCGCCCAGCGAGAAGTGGAGCGGGCAGTTGCCGAGACCGGCTCCCGCAAAGGTCTGATCATGATCATGAATCCCAAGACGGGAGCCATCCTAGCTGCGGCCCAAGTCCCCAATTATGATATTACCAACCATCGGGCCTATCCCCAGGAAAACCGCCGGTTGATAGCGGTCACTGATCCATATGAACCGGGTTCATCTTTCAAGGCCGTCACCGCCGCGGCCGCCTTGGAAGAAGGGGTGGCCAGTCTTAATCGGAGCTTCTTCGATCCCGGCTACATGATCGTCTCCGGCTGGCGGATCAAGTGTTGGAACCGGGGCGGCCACGGTCCCCAGACCTTTGTCCAGACCCTGGAAAACTCCTGCAACCCGGTCTATGCGACTTTAGGGATAGAGTTGGGCGGGGAGCGCTTTTATGATTACATGATGCGTTTCGGCATGGGCAAGCGCCTGGGCCTGGACTTTCCCGGGGAGGCACCGGGCAAGATTCGGTCCCCCGGTCCCAAGGTGCCGCTAGTTACCTGGGCCAACATCGGCTTCGGCCAGGGCCTAATGATCACACCTTTGCAGCTCCTATGCGCCTTTGCAACAATTGCCAACGGCGGTAAACTCATGCGTCCCTATTTGGTCCAGGAAATCCGGGATCGGTCGGGCAAGTTGATTAAGGAAACGGAGCCCCAGCTCATCCGGCAGGCAGTCTCCCAGAAAACCGCGGATACGACTCGGATGATGCTTCGCTCAGTGGTCGCCAAAGGCTCTGGAAAAAGGGCCGACGTTCCCGGCTATCCTGTCGCTGGCAAGACCGGTACGGCCCAGCTCGTCGAGGGAGGCCGGTACAGCCATTCCAAGGTGGCCTCTTCCTTCTTGGGCTTTGCTCCCTCCGACGATCCGGTCATGGCGGGCACCTTAGTGCTCTGGGAGCCAGGGGGAGCCTTCTACGGAGGCATCATCGCCGCCCCCGTCTTCAGCCGACTGGTGGCCCAAGTCCTGCCCGCCATGGGTGTAAAGCGCCGTCCCACTAAGAAGACTTCAGACAGACCAGTAGTTGAAGTCCGCCTTCCCTCTCTGCGAGGCTATTCCATTGATGAAGCCCAACGAACCCTGACCCAGATGGGTCTTCTTACCTCCGTCATGGGTGGAGGGGACCAAGTACTGGCCCAAGTGCCCGCCGAGGGAGCTGAAGTCCCCCGGGGAACCAGGGTCATTCTTTACACCGATCCCCGGGCAGTCCTGGAAGAGGGCCTGATTTCACCCTTAACGGCCCAATCTGATTGGTCTTCGATCCTGCCATAACTTGCACCTACTAGACCTGAAGGATGCAAGTATGATATTCTGGCATCAGAACCTAGTTGTCATTTGAATCAAGCAAAGGATGGGGAAATGATGAAGGATTATGGTCGGGCAGCTGTGATTCTGGGGATTTCCATGGTTTTGGCCTCATTGGTATTTGGTCTTTTCTTTTTTGAGTCCCGCAAGCCCCAGCAGACCATCAACGTGGTGGGGATCGCCTCCAAGCAGTATGAGTCTGATACTGTCAAATGGTCATTGACCCTAACGGAGATAACCGGGTTGGAAGACTTAGCCGAAGGCAGACGACGACTTTATACTTCCCTCCAGGAGTTGATCGGGTTTCTAAATGAGCGGGGAGTAAAGTCCGAACAGATTAATATCATACCACCCAATGTGTATGAACGTTACGGCAGCAATGGGGTTGAGGGCTACCGCTTGGAGCAGGAGCTGTACGTGATTTCCAAGGAAGTCGACACCATTGACGATCTAGCTCTAAACGTAATTCCACTCCTGGATCAGGGCATCAATATCTATCGGACCCAGCTTGAGTACTTCTATTCCAACCTCGACGAACTAAAGAAGAACATGGTGGCCGAGGCCGCGGAGAACGCCCAGGAGCGGGCGTTGGAAATGCTCAAAGGCACCGGCATGAGCCTCGGGAAGCTCCGGACCTTGCGCCAGGGCGTCTTTCAGATCACCCAGCCCCATTCCACCGAAGTGTCAAGCAGTGGGATTCACGATACCTCAACTAAGAAGAAGCAGATAAGTGTTACTGCCCACGCCACTTTTGCCATCAAATAAGCGAAAGACAATACCAACCGAGGGCAGGGTCCTAGACCTTGCCCTTTCGAGATCCAGGCCGGCGAGATATGCTTTCTAGCCCCCGATATGCATATTTGATCGCATCAACGACCCATCCTGTCAATGGAAGTCATGCCTAGAAGGAATAGGGTTGCCATCTGTATGCGTGATGGTCCTTCGACTGACATGATTGGTGAGCACAAAGGCACCGGACCAGGCAGGAATCTGGGTTTGGCAAAGCGAATCCATTGTCTGTCAGGAAAAACCACATACCTACTCCGAGTCGCAAGTGCCTAAAGCGGGATGCCATGGCAGGCGGCCGTTAGGGTTTGGAGAGAAATCCCTAAGCCTCCCTTTTGGAAAGGAGTAATGACCGGCCGGTGCACCTGGTTCCCAAAGGGGGGACCGGGTATTTTTCTGTCAGACCCCACTTGGACCGGAG
>JAAZLZ010000219.1 GCA_012799075.1 Bacillota bacterium | reverse complement strand
TCTCTTCGCCAAAATGAAGGACATCATCGACTCCTCTCATGCGATGCCCGCAGATTTCCTGCCCGGCGCCCGAACGGTCATTGCCTACTTTGTGCCCTTCGACTCCGCCGTCGTCAAGAGCAACATCAAGGGAAAGGAGTGCTCTAGGGCTTGGGCCGTCGCCTATCAAGAGACGAATGCCTTGATCGAGGATCTGAACGAACACATCAAGAAGGCCTTGGCAGGCTCAGGCTATCAAGGGGTAGTTATTCCCCCGACCCACAACTTCGATCGAGACAAGCTGATCAGCGGCTGGTCCCACCGCCATGCGGCCTTCATCGCGGGCCTTGGCAAATTTGGGCTCAACAACATGCTGATCACCGCCAAGGGCTGTGCCGGCCGAGTGGGGAGCCTGATCACCGACCTGGCCATTGAACCCACCTTAAGAACCGAGGGGGAGTACTGCCTGCACAAACGTGGGGGCATCTGCCGAAAATGCATCCGGCGCTGCGTCAATGGGGCCTTATCCGTCGATTCCTTTGACCGGCGCAAGTGCTACCGGATGTGCTTGGCCAACGACCAAAGGTTCCCCGACATTCCCGTCGCGGATGTTTGCGGCAAATGTCTAGTCGCTGTGCCCTGCTCGATGACCAGCCCTGTCGAGCCTTAGACATTCCTTTCAGGGGGCTCGTCCGCCACAAGACGGGAGAGGAGGGTGCGTCTGTTGGGGAATCCCGTCTTGCGATAGATGCTGCGCAGGTGGGTCTTGACCGTTGCCTCCGCCACATGGAGTTCTTGCGCGATGTCCTCGTTGGACATGCCGCTGATCAGCAAGGATAAAACCTCCCCTTCCCGGTCGGTGAGCTTGGATGTCAGCTGCCGGACCTTCGTCTGAATGTCCGGGGGCGAGAAGTGCTCAATGACCTCTTCCGTTCTATCGATGGCGTGGACCAGGTGCCCAAGACTCAAGAACAAGATGCCGGTGCCCGCGCCAACGATGAAGTGGGGACCGACCGCAAAGCCGGGGCGGCTGTGGGGCATAAGCGACCCGACCGATACGGTTATTAGATTGAGGGCTAGTCCCAGCCCGTAAGTGGTGACGGCCCTTCTTGGTGCTAGGGCAATATCGGCGAGGTAGGTCCACAGGAAGACGTCCATGTAGCCGAAGGCCGCCAAGGCCAGGACCGAGCCGACCAGGAAGCTGGCGTCGGGATTCCTTAAGAAAAGGCTGCAGACCAGGCCCATGCCTAGGAAGATGCACGCCTTGACGGGAAGCATCCTCCGTCCTTTGGCGTCTGCTTCCAGGCCGGCAATCGCCCCAGTGATGATGTAAGGTATGGTGCTAAACCAGCGGGCCCAAGGGTGCTCCGGCGAGGTCAAATAAAGGGATTCGTACACCAAGCCGCCCGTTAAGTAAAAGGCAAAAATGAAGACGCCCATGGTCCACGACAATGGGAGTAGAGCATCCCTCGGCAAAAAAGGCTCCACTGTTTTGGCGCATTCCGGGGATGGACTGGGGAAGTGTCTGCCGCCAGCCAGGAGCCATACGGTCCCGGCCGCGGGGATAAGGGAAAGGGACACTGTCATGGTGGAGGCAATGCTGGGGATCAGCAAGTATAGGATGTAGTAGACGCCATTGGACAGAATCATCAAGAGGGCGACGCTCCGCCCCCTCTCCTGGGCAGGGACGTACTCAACAAACAGCTCAGCCCAGTAGGCCGTCAGGCCGCTGGAAGCAATGCCTGAGATAATCGAAGCCCATATCCAATAATGGGGATCGATCACCAGGAAGCTTGCGGCGGCAATCAAATAGGCGGCAGCGGCCCTTCGGGCTTCCCGGGGGTCGATGGTTTTCTTGCCGAGGGCTAGGAAAATGTACATCAGTGCCGATGAAAGAGCAAAAGCCAAACCCTGGGGATAAGGGTCGGCTCCCTTTTGCATGCTCAAGTCAATCAGGGCGGGTCCCCAAAGGGAGAACGTCAACAGGGAAGTAAAATGGAGAGTGAGGAGACCCAATACTTTAGGATGACGTCGAACTTGCTCCAGGTATTTGTCAATCATGGGGAAGCCCTCCGTTTTCTCGGAATTTATCGGGCCTTGTCCCCAAGCCAGTGCCCCCGGGAGGCCATCTCCCGGGATGGACCGCGTTTTTTGGCGGATTTTCTCCCCGGGGGAGACTTACGCTAACCTGGTGACTTTGAGAATATTATACCAGACAATGCCACTTGTTGGGAAGCCTCAACCTTAAGGCTGATATGCCGACGAAGGTTTTTTTGGCTTTTACCTCCATGGCAAGCACAAAATCAACCTCAAGGATGATTTCCAAAATTTGAAAGTCTCCTTATGCTGATCGCGGGACCAGCTGTTTTCGGAAGGAGGGCTGGGTTTACTTAGGTCCCAGATCACCATTAGGGGGTAAGACTTTGCAGATAAATACAGGAAAAATGACGATTATCCTAGCTATTGTCATACTACTTTTTAGCATGGGCACAGCCGCACAAGAAATGACCTTGGGTGTGTACTACGCCGAGAAGCCCGCATTCACCCTGGAGGCCCTCGCCGGAATCGGTGATTTGGGGGCTGGGCGGGTGTCTTTACACCCCCGCCTTGCCCTGGGCATGTTCGATAACAGCGCCGGGAGCCTGGGACTAGTCTATCGCGTCCCCACCGCGGATTATGTCCTTGGGGCCAACATGTACGTTGACAGTAAACGTTCCGATGATGCATCCCACAGCCGACTTGGATTCGGCTTGGAAGCCCTCTCGGACATGATCGATCTGCGTTTGAACTACTATTATCCCCTGTCTAAGGCCGTGGTCGTTGGTACCGCAGGCAGGTTGGAAGAAACGAAACTCGTAATTGAGGACCTGCTTGAAGAGCCCCTGAAGGGGTTCGATGCTGAGATTTCAGCTCCCGTCCCCCTGGGCAATCCGGAACTGGATCTAAGGGTGGGTCTGGGCTATCATTCTTTGACGTCGGAAGACGACGAGAAGGCATCGGGCATCAGGCTCCGCCTTGCGGCCGCCTGGAACAACCTGCATCTCGAAGTCGGGCGGAGAACCGATTCCCTCCTAGGCGATGAAAACTATCTGCAGGCATCCTACTCCATCCCCTTCGGCCGAGGGATCGCCCCGGAGAAGCCTGGGACCCAACTGCCAAAGCCCATTGTCCGCGACTGGAGCATGCCGGTCTATGAACGGGCGGAGATGGTTGAAGAGCATGAAATGTTCTATATCGGCGGCGCCTCATCCGGTGCGGGGACCCTCAGCAGTCCCCATAGCAGCCTTGATGAACTTGAAGATGATGATCGCTATCAAGCATCCGATTCCCCGTGGATCTACCTGACAGGGGGAAGCACCTACACAGGCCCCTTTGAACTCAAGGAAAATGCCGTCCTGTGGGGTGAGGGATATGAGTACATGGGGATTGGAGGCGGTGCTTATCCTCTGTTGGTCAATGACGGTTCTGACTATCTCTTAACCTTGGCGGGCAACAACCGGGTGATGGGCCTGGAATTTGATGCCGGCGACGGAGTGGCAATCGGCCTCGACAGTCCCTTTGCCACCAGCATCACCATCGTAGGGAATCGCTTTCTTAACGGAAGTACTGCTATTGAAGCTTATAGCTCTGGTGGACTCACGGCCGTGATTGCCGATAACATCATCGGCCCGACCGACGGTTCATCATTTGTCAACGGGGGCATCCTAATCAATAGCGGGTCCAGCTTCAATGGTTTTGGGGCGATCGGGCTTATGCAAGCCTCGAACATCGACGATGACCCGGAGGAAATCAAGGTGAGCATCACCAACAATACCTTCCAGAGGCTCTCCGGACCGGGCCTTGTCTTAGAGACCGAAACGGATCGGATGGATATCCAAATCAAGCAGAACTTGTTTCAGCAAATTGATAACATTGCGGTCGGTGTATTCGCACAATCGCAAGGACAGTTTGCCTTTGACGCAAATAGCATCAAAGGCATTTCCGGGCCGGGCGTGTACGGGGCGTTCATAACAGAAGGCTCTGTGCTCAGCTTCAAGGAGAATCAGGTGTTCAATGCCTTATACGGGATGATTGTGGAAGTTGGTGGGAATGACAATCAGGTGGCCGTGACAGGCAACTTCTTGGGCAGCATCGAAGAAGAGGGTCTTTATGCGGCAATTAGTGGGGACCGCAATCAAGTTGCCATTACAGCCAACGCGGTCAGCAATGCAGGTTATGAAGGGATGTACGTGGGACTCGAAGGCGGTGAATTGACAGTCGACATATC
>JAAZLZ010000218.1 GCA_012799075.1 Bacillota bacterium | reverse complement strand
TGCTCATCGTCTTTTTTACCAGCGTGTTCATCTTTTCCTTTTTCGGTCGTCCTCCCTTCCTGCAAAGGGTGCTTGTGCACCTGGCCCTCCTGCCCGTTGTGGCCGGGGTTTCCTATGAGATCATCAAACAGGCGGGCCGGCGGGGCTCTTCGCCTTTTTTCCGGGTGATTGCCTTTCCCGGGATGCAGCTGCAGCGGCTGACCACTCGGGAGCCTGATGAAGGGCAGCTGGAAGTTGCCATAAGGTCCTTGGAGGCCGTTCGGGCGGCTGATGCCGGGCTGGGGGAGCCTGCGTGCCTCGAATCCCGCCGCAAGGGGGCGAAGACCACTTAACCGGTGTGCTATAATACACTTAGAATAAACGTCAACAAGGGGGAAGGCGGCTAGGCCGTTATGCTTAAGAAACTAGAGGCGGTTGAACAAAGATTCAATGAATTAACCCGGCTCCTTGCCGACCCGAAGGTCATTGCGGACCAGGAGAAATTCCGCAAGTTCGCCAAGACACGGTCGGACATGGAAGAGGTTGTTGAGTGTTATCATCACTACAAACAGGTGGTGGAAGAACTCCAGGGCGTCCGGGAGATGATGGAGGAAGACCTGGATGAGGAGCTTCTGGAGATGGCCAAGGCCGAAGAAGAGAAGCTCCAGGCAGAAGAGGACAAGCTGGAAAACCAGCTCAAGATTCTTCTGCTGCCCCGGGATCCCAATGACGAGCGCAACGTCATCGTTGAGATCAGGGCGGGTACCGGGGGTGAAGAGGCAGCCCTGTTTGCTGCGGATCTCTTTCGCATGTATACCCGCTATGGGGAAGACAGGGGCTGGCGGAGCGAAATCATGAACTCCAGTCCGACGGAGCTGGGAGGCTTCAAAGAAGTCATCTTCATAGTAGAGGGCAGGGGCGCCTACAGCCGGTTGAAATATGAGAGCGGGGTCCATCGGGTGCAAAGGATACCCAGCACCGAATCAGGAGGCCGGATCCATACCTCCACGGCCACGGTGGCCGTCCTCCCCGAGGCGGAGGAAGTGGAGGTGGAAATCGATCCGAATGACCTTCGCATCGACTTCTTCCGCTCCACAGGCCCCGGGGGGCAAAGCGTCAATACCACCGATTCGGCGGTTCGGATCACCCACGTGCCCACGGGCCTGGTGGTCAGCTGCCAGGACGAAAAGTCCCAGCACAAAAACCGGGACAAGGCCATGCGCATCCTGCGGGCCCGACTTCTTGACCAATTGCAGGAGGAGCAGGAGGCCCGCATGGCTGCCCAGCGCAAAAGCCAGGTGGGCAGCGGCGACCGGAGCGAGCGGATTCGCACCTACAATTTCCCCCAGGGAAGGATTACAGATCACCGCATCGGTCTGACCCTTTACAACCTGGAAAGCGTACTCGAAGGGGACTTGGATCAGGTCATCGAGGCCCTCGTCGAAGCCGATCAGGCGGCCAAGCTCGCCGTGGTGGCGGAGGCATAGCATGCTGACCATCATGAAGGCCCTGCAAAAGGCAGCGGCGTACTTTGAGCGGCGCCGGATTCCGTCGGCGCGCCTTGATGCCGAGGTGCTCTTGGCCCACGTGCTTGAACTAGACAGGATTGATCTTTACATCCAGCACGACAGGCCTTTGGACCGGGGGGAGATCGATGCCTACCGCAAGCTGCTGCAGGAACGAACAAGGGGGGTGCCCGTCCCCTACCTGACAGGGCGGCGGGAATTTTTTTCCCGCGAGTTCTTCGTCAATCCCTCCGTCCTTATTCCCCGGCCGGAGACGGAGCTCCTCGTTGAGGCCGCGGCCGATTGGTGCCGGGGCCTTAAAGGTCCCCTGCTCGTCGACGTGGGGACTGGATCCGGCATCATCGCCGTCACGCTGGCTCTGCTCCTTCCCCAAAGCCGGGTGGTGGGAGTTGACATCTCAGATGGAGCATTGGCCGTTGCCCGGCGGAATGCCGACAACCACCAGGTCAAGGTGGAGTTTCGCCAGGGGGATCTTTTGTCTCCCCTCCAGGACTTAAAGGGGAAGATCGATGCCATTATCTCTAATCCCCCGTACATATCCCAATGCGAATGGGAGGGACTGCCCCGGGAAGTGAGGCAAGAACCGGCCCGAGCCCTCCTGGGGGGAGCCGATGGACTGGACTTTTACCGCCGGCTCCTGTCCGAGGGGGCTCCCATGCTTGTCCCCGGCGGCCTCCTGGCGGTGGAGGCGGGCTGGGGGCAGGCCGACGAAATTGCAGCCATGGCTGGGGAGAATTGGCGTGTAGAAGAGACTATTTCGGACTACGGGGGTATTCCCCGGGTCATACTTTTGACAAGGAGGGCGGGATGATGCAGACGGTCATACTCAAGTGCCCCCCCGATGATCTGGAGGAGGCGGCCCGGATCCTCCGCAGGGGAGGTCTGGTTGCCTTTCCCACCGAGACCGTCTACGGCTTGGGGGCTAATGCCTTGGATGAGGAGGCCGTCGCCGCCATCTTCCATGCCAAGGGGCGTCCTGCGGACAATCCCTTGATCGTCCATTTGGCCTCTGTGGATGATCTGCCCCAGGTGGTCGCGTCGGCGCCTCCCGAAGCAGCCATTCTTGCCCGCCGTTTCTGGCCGGGGCCGCTTACCCTGGTTTTGCCCCGCAAAGAAGGAGTCCCCCTCATCACCACCGGAGGCCTGGAGACGGTGGCGGTGCGGGTTCCCGATCACCCCTTGGCTTTAGAGCTCATCCGCCGATCGAAGGTGCCCGTCGCCGGTCCCAGCGCCAACCTGTCGGGCAGGCCCAGTCCCACCACCGCCGCCCATGTCCTCGAGGACTTGGGGGGCAAGGTGGATGTGATCATCGATGGGGGCCCAACGGGTGTGGGCGTTGAATCCACCGTCCTGGACTTGACGGCTTCGCCCCCGGTTCTCCTCCGTCCGGGAGGGGTCACCTGGGAAGCACTGGAGGAAGTCTTGGGCAAGGTGATCCTGGACCCGGCGATCCTGGCCAAGGAGCCCATCGAAACAGGTCCCGTTCGCTCCCCGGGAATGAAGTACCGCCATTACGCCCCTAAAGCCAAGGTATACTTAGTCGAAGGCCAAGATGCGGCTCGGGTTGCGGCTCGGGTGGACTCCCTGGCTGCGGAGCTTGCCGCCGCGGGGATGAAAGTCGGCATCCTGGCCACCGCGGAAGGCGCGGCAAGCTGCCAGCGGGGTCTGGTTCTCATCGGGGGATCCCGGCGGGA
>JAAZLZ010000217.1 GCA_012799075.1 Bacillota bacterium | reverse complement strand
GTCCCGGGCCCCGGTCGCGTGCGGATTGGCTATCGTGGAGAACGGCTATGAGGAGCCCATGATCATCCAGGCAGTTCTCCCCGATGACTTCGAAGCAACGGAGATCGATCTGCTGCAGGTGTCCAAGGAAGCCATGGCCCGACTTCTCTTCAAGGAGATCCATGTCCTTTTGATCGACGAAATTGGCAAGAATATCAGCGGCTCGGGGATGGACCCGAATGTTACCGGACGCTTTGTGCCGACCTTCCTGGCAAAAAGGGATCATGAACCCAAGACCCTTAAGATTGTGGTGCGGGATCTGACGGAGGAAACCCACGGCAATGCCACCGGCATCGGCATGGCCGACGTCACCACCAGGCGTTTGGTCGATCAAATCAATTTCCAGTATACCTACGCGAATGTGATTACCTCCACCGAGCTGGCCGGAGCCAAGGTGCCATTGACGGTGGACAACGACCGGCAGGCTTTAGTGGTGGCCCTGGTGACAGTCAACGGGGTCGAACCCACTGAGGCCAAGGTGGTTCACATCAAGAACACCTTGGAGCTTAGTGAGATCTGGATTTCTGAAGCCCTCTTGCCAGAGGCCCAGGCCCAGGAGAACATCGAAATCTTAAGCGAGCCGGTCCCCTTTGCCTTCGACAAAGAGGATAATCTGCTACCTTATAAGCTCAACTAGGGAAGCCTTTAGACGCTAAGAAGCCCCTGGCGATTCCAAGGGCTTCTTTTCTGTTCTCTAAGTCGGGCGCCTGGTTTCGGGCAGGAGCTGCTCTTCAGGCAGCAGATGTTCATAGTGCAATCGCAAGTATTTCAGCAGCTTCTGATCAAGCTTGTTGCCGATCTCCAAGACCTTGGCGGTTGTCCGGCAGCCACTGGCCCGGTATGCCTTGTCCAGCTGCTGCCTTAGGAGCTCAATCTCCTCTTCAAGGGTCCGGAGTATCGACGCCCGCTCCTTTGAATGCATGGCGGCTACCCCTTCCCGGTCAGCCATATGCCCTTACCGGCCAACCCGCATGAAGGGAGTATTCTCCGCCCGCTCGACAATTCCTGCCAGTTAATGCGAAAAGTCTATAAAAGAATCTAACCTTGTAGATAATCGAAGACCCGATCCAAATCCAGACTTGGATGCAGGGCGCTATTCAGGCCTCCAGCCACGATTTCGGCCACATCATCGATCAAGACGTCGATCTCCTTTGGAGTCACAATCATGTTCCCCATGTAAGGCTCGAGCATCGAGTGAACCAGCTGCCGATTGTCCTGCTGGGGCTCAGGGGATATCCTCCCTTTGGTAATGGCCTGGGGATCGATATTGAATTCGGTTTTCTTCGGCAGCTCATCGGCAATTGCCGGCCCTTGGGCCCTGGTGGGATCTTGAACCAACTCCATGGCATCGGAGACAATGGTCGACGCGTGGATGACCGTGGGCACACCAACGGCAAGCACCGGACAACCCAAGGTCTCTTGGTTGATCGCCAATCGCCGATTGCCCACTCCGGAACCGGGATTGATCCCCGTATCGGCTATTTGGATGGTAGTGCACAGCCTCTTAACACTCCTGGAGGCCAGGGCATCCACACAAATCACCATGTTTGGTTCAATCTGGGCAACCAGGGCCCGGATTATCTCTCCCGTCTCAATGCCGGTCAAGCCCAAGACCCCTGGGGATAGGGCGGCAACTGGTCTGAGGCCCCCCCGCACTTCAGGGGGCGTCATTTCATAAAGATGCCTTGTCACCATGAGGTTGCCCGCCACCTTCGGCCCCAGGGCATCGGGGGTAGCATTCCAGTTGCCCAGTCCGACGACTAAGACAAGGGCCTCAGGCCCGATGTCTTTGATGAACTTGCCAAGTTCACCGGCCAAGTCTTGGCTGATCTTTTCCTGCACATCCCTGTCCCGCTCCCGCATGCCCGGTACTTCCAAGGTAGAGTAGCGGCCAGGCATCTTCTCCATGATCCGAGCACCATCATCGGTGGTGATGTTGATCCGGGTGATGAAGGAGACTTCCGTCTTGACCGTCTCCACCTCCACCCCGGGGATCTCGGGAGGCCCTTCTTTGTGGACAATCAGCTCCCGGGCTTCTACGGCCAAGTCCGTTTGGACACCATATCTGCTAGGTACTCCTTTCAACAAGGAACCCCACCTCCTCCTTTCTCCTAATGCCTATCGTGCCCATGGAAAGGGGGGAGAATACAGGAGGGCGGCAAGGTGCCTGTTGCAGTTTGATGTGGAGCATGGTAAAATAGGGGCGTCCTAAACGGGGAGGTGAAGCGAGTGCCCAATATCAGCTCTGCGGCTAAGCGAGTTCGCGTTACAGAAAAACGGACCCTTAGAAACCGGCAGGTCAAAGCGACCATGCGGACGGCGATCCGACAGTATCTCCAGACTCTAGAGAGCGGCAGCCGGGAAGTAGCCGAAGCATCTTTGCGCAATGCAATTAGCCAAATCGATCGAGCTGCCAGCAAAGGCGTGATCCACAAGAATCAGGCCGCCCGAAAGAAATCGCGTCTGTCCAAACGCCTAGCCTCTCTCGCCAGCTAAGGGAAGAAAAACGCCATCGGATGTCCGGGGCGTTTTTTTATTTGGTGAGACTTACGACTAAAACCTCCAGGGCAAACCGGGAGGGCATTCCCGTCTTCACCGATTGGTCGATTTTCAGAAGAAGATCCATGGCCTGGCGCAGCTCCGTCGGCGAAAAATTCACCGACTGCTGGCAGGCCTTCTTGGCCACAAAGGCATTTAGCTTATGCTCGCGAACTAGCAGGTCCGGTCGACCCTGGGCCCCGCTGGCCATGACCAACAGCCGGATCTGGCGGGCTAGCATGCCGAAGATGCGGAAGTAATCATAGCCCAGGCTGTATAGCACATCTAGATGGTTAAGGGCCTGGGTAGTATTTTTCATGCCGACGGCATCGACAAAGGCAAAGATCCGCTTGTCGTCCTCCCCTTGGCTGGGAAAGAACAGCTGATCAAATTCCTCTTGGGAAAGGGCGC
>JAAZLZ010000216.1 GCA_012799075.1 Bacillota bacterium | reverse complement strand
CAGTCTCCTGTTGGTAGCAAAGACTTAGCAATATCTTATCCTCGCGAAGCTCCCCTTGAGCCCACCAGTTGGCTTCCTTGAGCTCATTATCATTCGTATCATAGACCAAGGGCAGCCAGCCTGCTGACAAGGTCAACCCGGGTGCAACTTGAACCGTCTCCATCAATCCCAGGGCAACCACGGGACTTGAACCTTCATTGCTGCCAATTTCCCCAGCGACACGCAAGTCCTCTTTCATCAGCCCCTTTTCGATAGCGAGACTATATCTCTCGTAGGGCACTTGGATGGCTGCTGCTTTGATGTGGAGCGTCGCCGTTGGCCAGTAGGACCATTCAAGCTCAGGAAAAGGCTCCTCTTTCAAAGGCAAGCCAAGCTGAAAGTGATTAAGCCGACCCGGTGATTCTTTAGGCCATAATAGATCAGCCAACCCGCTCACCGCACCCACCCTAAAGCCCGCATCCTTCGGCGTTTTCATCGGCTTCCCGGCCAGGTACACGGCAAAGTAGCGCTCCTTGTGCACATCACCCCCGGACAAAATGCCGGCGATCCTATGGGACGCAACTTGCCGCATTACCCCAACAAGGGTCGGCTCATCGTCTACCCAAAGCTCCGTCTCGAGGGTTGCTTCATCGGAGGAGGCAACCACCTTAACTTGGGAGAGGATCCGGTCCTCCCCATCAATACGCAAGGGGGTGATGGTCAAATCCAATCCCGATGCCTTCCATTCGAAATGACTGAGGGCCTCCAACATGAAGGTCTCCTCTTGGACTAGACGCGTCCGACCGGGCCTTCCCAGGCCGGTGATGATCCATGGCTCAGCAATTCGGGACAGCCGCTCTTCTTCCTCCACCGCTTCGAGCCGGATATTTGCCAGGGTAGGCAGATTCATTACGTTCGGCTGGAAGATAAACTGGAAAACAGCACCCACCTGTTCTTTCAGGTTGAAATCACCAAAACCAAGCTCCAAGCTTTTGCCAACACCCTCCCTGAGCTCGACTATTTCCAGCCCATAGACCACCTGATGGGGACTTTCATCACTGTCCAGTTCTTTAAGGCAAAGCTCAATTTGTGCCAGCACCTCCGGCACAGCAGTAACAGACAACAAGTTGCTCCCCGACATGAAGCCAAACTGGGCCGGGTAAGGCTCAAGGATCATGGCTGCCGTCTCAGGTTCAAGATAGTCCAAACGGTAGAACCTGGTCCTTGCGATCAATGGGAAAAGAGGGGATGACGGCTCCCCGCTTCCCACCAGGTAGTAATCATCCTGACGGACAAAGTGATAGCTTGTTCCACCCAGAAGGCGCCGAAGGGCCTCTTCCAAAGGTGCATCCTCCAGTTCCAGGGTTACCCTCCCCACCACTTCATCCCCCACGACAATGTTTACTCCCGTCTGCAGGGCAACTTCAAATAGCGCCTCTCTAAGGTCCGTCTCCCAGAAAAGGGCGTCAACTTGCGGACCGGCTAGAACGGGTATGGTCACTAACAGGAGTAAAGCAGCAACAATCGTCTTTGACATATCCGTTCCCCCTCTACTTAATTTCGGGGGTGATAAAGATCAACAGTTCCCGCTCTCCCTCTTTCTCGGTTGCCCGGCGGAAAAACCAGCGGATCAGGGGAATATCCCCCAGGATCGGGACTTTTCGCTCCAGCTGGCCTTGCTCATCTAGTGTCATGCCTGCCAAAACCAAGGTCTGCCCGTTTTGGACATAGACGGTCGTTGCAACTTCGCTCCGCCTTACAACTAGAGTCGTCTCATCTTTGCCATTCTTATCGACAAAGTGACTAATCTCGGGGGCAATGGTGAGCTGGATAATGTCATCACTCAGGATCCTCGGGGTCACTTTCAGGGTCACGCCTACATCGACCTGCTCCAAACGCTGGTAGTCGTCTGATTTAAGAATGATGTGTTGGCGCTCCCCGACAAAGAGATTGGCGCTTGCCCGATCAGCCACAACCATCCTCGGGTTAGCCCTGATCTCAGCCTTTTCCTGACCCTTCAGGATTTCTAGTTGAGCCAACAAATCCCCAAAAACATTGGTATCCAAGCTGATGATGCCATCGTCAAATCCTAGGGTGGTCTGCCAATCGGGGTTAACCTCTTCTCCCTTATTCACCGTGAAATTAAACAGCTTAGAACCCCACTGTTCCATAACCTCCGAAGAGACTTCGGTGACCAGCGCTTGGATCAAGATTTGCCGTTGGGGACGGTCGATTTCTTTGATATCTGCTTTGAATCTCTCAATGACACTTGCAGGGGCGGTAATTGTAAGCAGATCCCGTTCCCGACCGCTCTTGACGTAGGAACTGTAGATGCTGGGCAGAAGGCTCATCGCTTCGTCCGCCCGCATGTACTGGAGCCTCACCGTGGCCGTTTCAGCCAAGTGATGGAAGGCCGGCCCCCTAGGATCAGGAAGTCCAACTAGGTAGTAGTCATCGATCTTGCGAAAGCTAAACCCCCCACCTAGAAGAATCATTTTTAGTGCCTTCTCGAAGGGTACGTCGACTAAATCAAGGGTGACAGTGCCCTTAACCGTCTCGTCGGTGATGATGTTGATTCCTGTCTGGAGCACCAGCTCGTTTAGGGCCTCCCGGATGTCGGTCTCGAAGAAAAGGGTGGAGACTAAAGGTTCCGCCAGGACCGGCGCGGCCAAGATCGCGATTACCAATAACGCTCCAATGAACCTCATGATGCTCACTCCTCTCGTGGTTGGATAACCAGCGGCAGCTCCGCAGCTCCAATCTCTACATCCCCGTCAAGGATCCTAATGTCCCCTGTATACTCCCCGTGTTCGAGTACGTCCCTGACACTGGCTACCAAACGCTCGGCCCTCTGGGGCAGAATGCTATCCACTCCTTCTAGAAGTTCAAGACGCAAGGTCCGTTTGATGACGCCTTGATCATCCTTTAGATAGAGGGTGCCTGTGGGCACGATATGGGCTTTGCTTAGGTTCCTAACATCGGCGCT
>JAAZLZ010000003.1 GCA_012799075.1 Bacillota bacterium | reverse complement strand
GCATTGATGAATACCCGGGGAACCCGGGCCCCGATCATACAGAGAACTTCATAGCTGATGGTCCCTAGCTCCTTGGCCAAATCTTCAGCGGTGATGATTTCTTTACCCTGACGGCCAATAATAACTGCTTCATCGCCCTCTTGGATTGGGTCATCCCCCACATCGACCATGCAGTAGTCCATGGTGATCTTGCCCACGATAGGGTAAGGCTTCTCCCTAATCAAAACCTTGGCCTTGTTGCTGAGAAGGCGGGAAAATCCATCGGCATAACCAACGGGCAGCACCGCAATGCTGGTTTTTTTGTTAGTATGGTATGCCCACCCATAGCTGATTCCCCGCCCTGAAGGCACGAACCTTACCTGGGCCACCAGGCATTTAAGGGACATGGCCGGTTTAAGATCCACCAGATTGTTTGGCCCAGGCAAGAGCCCATAGATGGCCAGGCCCGGCCGAACCATGTCGTACAGGGCCTCGGGGAAGGCCAATACTGCGGCGCTGTTGGCTGCATGGACCAGGGGTATTTGTGCCCCCGATGCCGACAGGACGGCGAGTAGATCGCTAAACTGGCCAAGCTGCCAACGAACCCCCTTTGGATCGGGATCATCCGCGGTGGCCAGATGGGTGAAGATCCCTTCGATCTCAAGGTTGGCAAGTCCCCGCAGGTACTGGTAAAACCCCAAGACCTCATCGGGGTAAAGACCCAAGCGGCCCATGCCCGTATCCACCTTGATGTGGACCTTCACCTTAGTCTTAAGCCTGCCTGCGGCAGTGCTTAAGGCCTCAGCCAAGGAAGAATCGAAGATAGCTGTGCTAAGACGATTCTCCACCACCCGCTCCGCTTCGGAAGCAGGGACATACCCCAAGATCAAGATCGGTGCCCCAACTCCCCCCAACCTCAACTGATGCCCTTCTTCCACCGTCGATACGCCTAGATAATCAGCACCGGCATACAAGGCAGCCTTGGCCGCCCCAACGGCCCCATGCCCGTAGGCGTTGGCTTTCACAACGGCAAGGAGCTTGGTCTCCTTGCCGATGAGCCGCCGCAGGGCCCGAGTGTTATCAATAATGGCCCCTAGATCCACCTCGGCCCATACCCTTAGCTCCTCCTCTTCAGACATCCCCTTCCCCCCCGCCTTTGGCTTCCTCACCCAAGATCGCCCCCACCACATCGGCCCTGGCCACAATACCCACTAGACGTCCTTCTTTCATTACCGGCACCCGGTTGATATCTTTGTCCACCATGATTCTTGCCACATCTTCCACGGCAGCATCTTCGCCGACGGTGATTACTCTCCTAGTCATCACGTCCCTAACCGACATGGATATGGCTTTACGAAGGTCCCGCTGAAACCGTTCCGGGTTCTCTAGATAGATGAAAGCCCCCATGATGGGGACAAAGGTCGGTGGACGAAGTTCCTGGGCCCGCCACAAAAGATCCCGTTCGGTGATGATGCCCACCACCTGACCCTTCACATCGGTGACGGGCAGGCCCCCTACCCCCTTTTCCGCCATCAATCGTGCCGCCTCCCCTATAGTGGCCCCTTCACTGACCGTGGTCACATCTTCCGTCATGATGTCCCCAGCCCGCATCTGCCACTCCCCCTTACGGCTTAGGTTTTGAGCACCTTTTGCCATGCTGCCGGTAGGTAATCCACCACATCGCCCGCCACCAGCCCCGCCGTACCCAAGTCGATAATCCCAAGATCACCGGCCAACCCGTGGAGGAAGACCGCCGCGGCTGAAGCCTCCATCAGGCCTAGCCCCTGGGCCAGCAAAGATCCGATCATCCCGGCCAACACATCCCCCGTCCCCCCGGTAGCCATCCCCGGATTGCCGGTGGGATTGACGAAGATGGTCCCATCGGGCCCTGCCACCACCGTCCGGGCCCCTTTCAAGACCAAAACCAAGCCCCACTTCTTGGCAAAGGACCGAGCCACTTCCACCCGGTCGGCTTGGATGTCGGCAATGGAAAGACCCGAAAGGCGCGCCATCTCCCCCGGATGGGGTGTTAAGACGACCTTTCTCTTGGCCACCAGCTCAAGCCCCTCCTGGGCAAGGATGTTCAGTCCATCGGCATCGATGACCACTGGCAGTTCTATTTTGCCCAACAAATCCCGGAGCAATCGTTTGGCTTCCGGGCTCATGCCTAGACCCGGACCTAAAACCACCGCCGTTGCCCGCTCCAGCAAGCCTTCCAGGGACGTTCGTTCATGGACCATGGCTTCAGGAACCTGGGGAGCAACCAGGGGGACTATCTCCCCGGGTACGGCAAGGCTAACCAAGCCCGCACCACACCGCAAGGCTCCCCTTGCAGCCAGGACCGCCGCCCCGGCAAAGCCCCGCGAGCCCGCCAGGAGCAGCAAGTGTCCAAAGGTGCCCTTATGGCCCGAAGGGGGTCTTTGGGGAAGGATGGAGGCCACATACTTAGTCGTAATCAACCTGGTTGTGCCTCCTTTGAGCAAATCGGGCGGAAGCCCGATATCGGCCACAACCAAACGCCCCGTATATTCTGCTCCGGGGAGCAGGCAAAGGCCCCGTTTGGGAAGGCCAAAGGTCACTGTGAGCTTAGCTCTAAGGCAGCAATCGGCAGCCTTTCCCGTATCGGCATCCAAACCCGATGGCATATCCACCGCCACCACCGGTTTGGAGCTGCTGTTAATCGCCTCCATCACCGCGGGAAAAGGAGCCCGGGGGGGTCCCGAGGACCCGGTGCCCAGCAAGGCATCGACGATAATGTCGCAAAGGGCTAGGGCCACCTGCACCCGGTTGTTGTTCCGACCGGAAAGGACGGTGATGGATGCCCCCATCTTTTCCAGGATGTTAAGGTTAACGAGGGCATCTCCCCGAATCCGCTCCCGGCCCCCCACCAGGAAGACCTTGGTCCAAACCCCTCTGCACAAAAGATGCCG
>JAAZLZ010000215.1 GCA_012799075.1 Bacillota bacterium | reverse complement strand
TATCGAGCTCCGATGCCAATTCTCTGCCCAGGTAAGCTTCAATCACCTCAGGGTCATCCTTGATCTTCTCAGGGGGCCCCTCGGCGATCTTCTCCCCGTAGTTGAGGACAGTAATCTTCTCGGCCACGCTCATGACGAGCATCATCCGGTGTTCAACGAGGCAGATAGTGATTCCCCGATTCTGGATGCGCCGAAGGAGATTCTCCAGGCTGTTGATTTCATCGGCACTCAGTCCCGCTGCCGGTTCATCGAGAAACACGATCTTAGGATCCGCCGCCAAGGCCCTGGCGATCTCCAATACCCGCCGCTGTCCGTAGGGCAGGCTTACCGCGGGCATGGCCGCCTTATCGGCTAGCTCCACAAACCCCAAGACCTCCATTGCTCGTTCATGCATCTTGGCCTCTTCCAGGCTGCCCTCCTTAGTCGGCAAGATGGAGCCAAATAGTCCGACCTTGGCATGAATGTACTGGGCGGCTAGGATGTGGTCAATAACGGACATGGTAGGGAAGAGTCTCAAGTTTTGAAAGGTACGAGCCATGCCTCTTCTTACCCGATGATAAGAAGCGAGGTCTGTTACATCTTCACCACCGAAGATGATTCGTCCCGAACTCGGCGGGTAAATCCCGGTGATGACATTGATCAAGGTGGTTTTACCGGAGCCGTTGGGCCCGATGATGGCCCGGATTTCTCCCTCCGAGACGGATAAGTCCAAATTCGTCAAGGCTTGAACACCGTTGAAGTTCTTGCTTACTCCGGATACCTCAAGGATGGTGCCCAAAGTATTTCTCCCTCCTCAAGATCCCCCAATTGTCAAACCTTAGTCTCGCTTGCCCCTCCCGGCAGCTCTGCCTGGACCGCACCTCTGGACCGCAGACGGCTTAGAATCCCCATGAGACCATAGGGTTCAAAGACGATGATCAGGATGATCGCCGCTGCGTACATGACCAGGTACCACTGCTTCATGAAGCGCAAAAGCTCCATCAAGACGGTCAAGGCCGTTGCACCGAGCAGGGCGCCGGGGACAGACCCGATGCCGCCAAAGACGAGCATGCTCACGAAACTGAAGGAATAAGCCTGGGTATATAGCTCTGGACTTACGTACTGTTGAAAACTAGCATACAAAGTGCCGGCTACCGCGGAATAGGCCCCACAACAGATGAAGGCGAACACCTTGAGAAAGGTCGAGTTCATGCCGATGGCCTCCGCGGCCAGTTCATCATCCCGCACAGCCTTCAAAGCCCTTCCAAACCTGGACCGTTCGATGCGGATGGCAAGGAGGTACAGGAGTACCGAAAGGATCAGGGCCAGATAGTAAAAGGTCCGATTGTCGGTGAACTGTAGGCCAAAAAAGGATGGGCGCGGAATGTTTTGGATTCCAAAGACCCCACCGGTGAATGAGCTCCAGTTCATAAGGATGCTTCTGGTTATCTCCGCGAAACCGATGGTGATGATGGCCAGATAGTATCGTTTCAGGCGCAGGGTGGGAAAGCCCAAAAACAGACTGAAGATGCAAACGACCACCACGGACAGCAGCGCGGCTGCCCAGAAGTTCCACCCGGCTTTGGTTGCTGCCAGGCTGAATGCATAGCTGCCAATCCCTAGGAAACCCGCGGTGCCCAGGTGCAGCTGACCGGCAAGGCCAAAGATGAAATTGAGGCCCATCACGGCTACCCCGTTAATCACCGCTAGGGACAGGACAAAGAAGGGATACGGGCTTCTGATGAAAAGGGGCGCTATGGTCAATAGGACGAAAATGATAATGGATACCCTCCGTTCCAGCTCCCTTTTTCTTAGCTCCGTCACAAGCTTTCACCCGCCTTCTTGCCCAGGATGCCCTGGGGTCGTACCAGCAAGAAGATCATGAGAATCAAGAACACAATGGCATCCTTGTAGCGGGATGATAAGAAGCCGGCCACAAAGATCTCGATGGTGCCCAGCAGGATGCCGCCGACGGTGGCTCCGATGATGCTGCCAAACCCGCCGATGACGCAAGAAGCAAATCCCTTCTGCCCCACCATCCCCAGATCGACGGAGACCATGAACAAAGGGGCAAGCAAGATTCCCGCGATCCCGGCCAAGATGGAGCTGTTGGCGAAGGTGATGGAAATGGTTCGCCCCGTCTCAATGCCCATCAACGTGGCCGCTTCCCTGTCCTGGGCCACTGCCCGCATGGTCTTGCCCAAGGTGGTTCTACGGAAAAAGAGCCATTGCAGGATAAGTAATGCCCCTGTTACAACGATGACGAACAGGTTCTGCTTGAGAATGCTTACCTCCCCGAAATGGATGACGCCCTGACCGAATAGGCCCTGGGTGGTGACGGGATAAGGGCCCCAGATAATGATGTACATGTTCGATAAAAGAATTCCAAGGGCCAGGGTGCTAAGCATCACGGCTCGGGGGTGGGCATCCTTCAGGGGGCTGTAAACGATCCGTTCTGCTCCCATTCCAAAGACGCTCATGGCCACGGCAACGCCCAGCAGGGACAGGCCAAAACCAAGGCCCAACTCATTGGACAAGGTGGCTGCGTAAAGGAAGGCAGCCATGGTGACGAAATCCCCTTGGGCAAGGTTAACGATCCCTACGGCATTCCAAATGAAGGTGTACCCGAGGGCGACCAGGCTGTAGATGCAACCCATAGCCAAGCCGTTGATTAGTTGTTGGACTAGAACGGCGACATTCATGTGTCGACGGCGCTAAAAGCCCCCGCCCCTAAAGGCGGGATGGCGCCGTCCCTCCTCTCACAAAACGATGATTTAGCCCATTTGGGGGCTAGTTAAGAGTAGTGCCGGGCTGCCCGGAGGCACCCGGCACCGGCCTTTGTCAATCAAACTC
>JAAZLZ010000214.1 GCA_012799075.1 Bacillota bacterium | reverse complement strand
TGTGCCAATTCATATGCCGCCGCCTGCCGCTGGGCCGTAGCAGGACAGATAGTGTTATACACCCGGATTTCCTCCGTCTTCTCAATCAAGGCAACCACACATGCCCGGTAGTTGTCGAAGGATTGGGTGGTCTGGGCTACTACTCCCATGCGTACACACCGGGACAGGTCTTGAGCCTCTGCTGGGGTTGCGATGACCCACCCCTGTCCATCCAAAGAACCGAGGACCGCCTGTATTTCCGGATGACCAACCTCACCTACTACAACCACTTGATAGCCGTTCTTCTGCAGATTACTGGCCCAGCGAATGGAACGCCTGACAAAGGGGCAGGTGGCATCCACCAGCTTCAAGCTTCGCCTCAAGGCGTCCTCCCTGACGGAAGCCGGCACACCATGGGACCGGACAACCAAGTATCCCGACTCCACCTCATCTAAAGTGTCGGCTACCATTACGCCCATCTCTTCCAACTGGGCAACTGCCTGGGGATTGTGGATCACCGGACCTAATGAGTAGATTCGTTCCTTGTTTGCCGCAGCCGTTTTCGCCGCATCTACCGTCAAGTCCAGGGCCCGTTTGACCCCAAAACACAACCCGGCATGTTTTGCCAGGATAATCTCCAAGCACCCACTCCCTCCCACTTATTATTTGCATAGCATTTCAAAACAATTCTGCTTCATCCGCCGCATTTTTAATTCGTTGTCACTCCTGGAAATCCTTCCTTTGAACCTTCTTCGAGCATTTGACCTATGCTGTCCCTGATCTCCTTCGTCAGCTCAACGAGTTCGGCCTTGCAAACCCTTTCTCTCCTCGGGGGCACGATAGGCTTTCCCACCTTGACCCGAATGGGCGGCCCTCGAAATGGCTTCTTGCGAGAACCCTTGACAGCCACGGGGACTATCGGTGAGCCCGTCTTCAGGGCGAAAAGGGCAGCTCCGTTGTGAAAGGGCCGTAAAGGACCATTCCCCCGGGTACCTTCGGGAAATAGGCCCAGAACACCTCCTTCCCTTAGTATTTCCTGAGCTCGACGAATTGCCCCGCGATCTGCTTCTCCCCGTTCGACGGGAAATGCTCCCAACTTGTTGATTATCCAAGCCAAAGGGAACCACCGAAAGAGTTCCTTCTTGGCCATGAAATTCACAGGCCGAGGAAAGACAACGGCCAACAGGGGAGGATCGAGTAAACTTGTGTGATTGGCCGCCAGGATGCATCCCCCTTCAGGAGGAACCTGCCCTAGACCCTCAACCTCGAACCCGTATACTAATTGAAAGACCAACCGGCCAACCTTCCGAAAAAGCTGGTAAATCACGGGGTTTCTTCCCCCTTTATCGCCAAGGCCAGTTGCACAATTTGGTCAACTACCTCATTCACGTCTAATTCCGTCGAGTCGATGACGACAGCATCATCGGCAATTCGGAGCGGGCCGACCTTTCTTTCCCGATCCATCTTATCCCGCACCCCAATTTCCTGTTCCACCTCTTCCCAAGTAACCTCAGCTCCCCTAGCCAGCCACTCCAATTGTCGGCGTCTGGCCCGCTCTTGCAAAGAAGCGGTCAAGAATATCTTCAGTTCAGCTTCGGGAAGGATGACGGTCCCCACATCCCGCCCATCCATGACCACCCCTCCTTCAGCCCCCATTCGCCGTTGGCATTCGACCAAGAAAGCACGTACCAAGGGAATCCGGGCCACCCCTGATACGAGGGCTGTCACTTGGGGTGTGCGGATGTCCTCCGAGACATCCTCTCCGTTGAGGAGCGTCTTCCCCGTCCGGTAAACGATCGATGTTTCATCAAGGAGCGCCGCCATCCCTTCTTCATCCTTTGGACTAATGCCCAATCTTAGGGACTGCAAGGCAACGGCTCGATACATGGCTCCGGTATCCACATATGTATATCCCAGGCGCTCGGCTACACCCCGGGCAACGGTGCTCTTGCCAGCGCCGGCAGGTCCGTCGATAGCGATGGTCAGTCTCTTAATCATGCAACATCCACCTGTACACCAAGATCCACCAATACATTGATAAATCCGGGAAAGGAAACATCGGCACAGGCAAAATCCCTAACGATGACCTCCTGCCTGGCCAACAGGCCTGCACACGCCAGGGCCAAGGCCAGCCGATGGTCCCCGGAGCTTGAAGCCACTCCGCCCCTTATCTCTTGGGGGCCTTCGATTGCCAGGCCATCGGTCCTAGGCTCAACGACGACGCCCAACTGGCCTAAACCTGCTGCCAGCTCCCGGATCCTGTCCGTCTCCTTCACCCGCAATTCGCTCGCATCCCGCACCACCGTTGCCCCCTCGGCCTTAGCCGCGGCAACAACCAAGGCGGGGATTTCATCAATTAGGCGGGGAATCATCCCGCCTGCGACCGTGGCCCCTTGCAGCTTTGTCCCTGTGACCACCACATCGGCCACAGGTTCACCGCAGACTTCCCGCTCCTTGTCTAATTCAATTGTGGCCCCCATCGTGCGAAGCACATCGAGCAGGCCTGTACGCGTCGGGTTGACCCCCACATTTTCCACCCTTAGTTTGCTCCCCGGAGAGCATGCGGCAACAGCGATGAGAAATGCCGCTGAGGAAATATCGCCGGGGATGGTGACTGGGCGCCCCCGGGGATCCTCTGTCACAGGGCCGATGTCAACCCACCCATCACGTTTTTCGATGGGAATGCCAAAGTAGTTCATCATCCGTTCAGTATGATCCCGGGAAGTCGACGACTCCGCTACCCTGCTCACCCCCGAGGCATAAAGGGAGGCCAGCAGAATGGCCGATTTGACCTGGGCCGAAGGAACAGGTGTGCGATAAGAGATGGGTTTAAGGAAGCCGCCTCTGATGGCTAAGGGGGGAAAGCGTCCGTCCCCACGACCATCAACCCGAGCTCCCATCTCGCGAAGGGGTTGGGCAACCCGGTCCATGGGGCGTTTTCTCAAAGAAGCATCTCCCGTAAAAATGCTCAAAAAGTCATATCCAGCCACGACACCGGCCAACAAACGCATTGTCGTCCCGGAGTTCCCAGCATCGAGGACTTCGGTCGGTTCCGACAAACCCCTCCGACCCCCGCCGTCGATGAGGAGGGCCCCGGCATCCCAGCTGAATTTGACTCCTAATAGATCAAGGCAGGCCAAGGTAGACAGGCAATCGACACTTTGCAGGAACCCATCTATCTTGGTCTGCCCAGTGGCCAAAGAACCTAAAATCGCTGCTCTGTGGGAGATCGACTTGTCTCCCGGCACCCTAATAGTCCCCACAAGCCCATCACAAGGCCTGACCCTCAAATCCATCCTCTAGCACAACCTACCTCTCCCGGGCGGTAAAACCGGCGGCGCGTAAGACGGAAACGGCTCGCTGCACTGACTCCGGATTACCCAGGCCTAAACGCAACGTTCCGCCCTCACCCTCCCGTACACGCAGTATTTCTATGTCCACGATGTTTATTCCTTCTTGGGCGAGTAAAAATGCCACCCGACCGATGGCCCCTGGCTCATCGGCCAAGACTACAACCAACTCATACAAGGGAGCCAGCATCCCTTTTACCTTTGCCGGTATCTCATGCCGCACTCTGCGGGCATCATCCAGGGCGGCAACTAGCTCCTTTTCCTGACCTGACGCCAGCATATCCCTCAGGGAGCCCAATACTGCCTGGAATTGGTCGATCATTTCTAGAACCCTTTCCTTGTTGCTAAGGAAGATATCCCGCCAAAGGAGGGGATCACCCCCCGCGATCCTCGTCGTATCCCGAAATCCCCCGGCGGCCAGGGAAAAGTAGACTTCACTTGAGGCCACCTGGGCCAGGGTGTTCACCAGGGCTGCCGCCACCATGTGGGGCAGGTGGCTCACCGCGGCCACAACCCGGTCATGCTCCCAAGGATCCATGAAGATGGGTCTTGCCCCTGTGGACTTGACCAGCTCCAGCAATCTTCCGGTGAGAAAGTGATGCTCTTGCCCAGGGGTGGGAGTAAGCACATAGAAAGCATTCTCGAACAGGTAAGGATTGGCGGCGGCGATGCCGCCCCGCTCCGACCCGGCCATGGGGTGTCCTCCAATGAATACTACCCCTGGGGGCAAGGCCCCGGTTGCAGCTAGGAAGACTGAACCTTTGCTGCTGCCCACATCGGTCACCAAGGTCCCGGGGGCAAGATCAGGTGCCATCGCCCGCAAGACGAAAGGGATCTGACCGACAGGTGTGGCTACTACCACTACCTCTGCCTGCCTTATCCCCTGGGGCAAATCGGCGGTGGATCGATCCACCGCCCCCATACGGACTGCATCCTCCCTGGTGTTGGGGTCCGTATCGATGCCGATAATCTCCCCTACCACCCCGGCTCGACGCAGGGCCATCCCGAAGGAACCGCCGATTAGTCCCAACCCGATGATTGCCAGCCGGTCGAACTGTTGCTTCATAGACATCGCCCTACCGCCGCGGCTACCATGGCCAGCTCCCCCATCAACTTGGCGAATTTGTCCGGCTTTAGGGATTGGGGGCCGTCGGATAAGGCTAGCTCTGGATTTGCATGAACCTCAATGATCAAGCCATCGGCGCCTGCGGCAACCGCTGCTTTGCTCATGGGGCCAACCAACCGCCACTTTCCCGTGGAATGGCTCGGATCAACCAACACAGGCAGATGGGATATCCGCTGAACTTCGGCGACAGCACTCAAATCAAGGGTATTGCGAGTTGCCGTCTCGTAGGTGCGAATCCCTCTTTCACACAGAATCACATCATAGTTGCCCCCGGAAATGATGTATTCGGCCGCCATCAACCATTCGGCGATGGTGGCTGCCAAGCCCCGCTTGAGGAGCACCGGCTTTTTCGCCCGGCCCACCTCTCGGAGCAGGACAAAATTCTGCATATTGCGGGCTCCTACCTGCAGCATGTCAACGTACCGGCTGACATGCTCCACATCCCTTGGATTGACCACTTCAGTTACAACCGGAAGCCCAGTGATGCGCCGAGCCTCCGCCAAGAGGGCCAAACCAGTCTCTTCCAACCCTTGAAAGGAATAAGGGGATGTCCGGGGCTTGTAGGCGCCTCCCCGCAAGACAGAGGCCCCGGCCGCCTTCACGGCCCGGGCAGTCTCCAGGAGCTGCTCTTCACTTTCCACTGCGCAGGGCCCGGCTATCACCGGGACCCTTTCTCCCCCGAATTCCACCTCACCTACCCGAACAACGGTTTTTTCCGGTTTAAACTCCCGACCCGCCAGCTTAAAGGGCTGCAGGATGGGTACGATCCTTTCAACCCCGTCCATGACCTCCACGGAGCTGACCGCTAAGCTTTTTTTCTCCCCGATGGCTCCGATGATGGTGCGCTCCACACCCCGGGACAGATGGATGTCAAAGCCGAATTCCTTTAAACGTCGAATTACTTCATCGATCTGCCTGTCCGATGCTCCCCGATCCATTACGACTATCATAGCCTGGTACCACCTTCTTGCCCCAGTACATCCATCAGAGCATCGATGAAACGCCGATTATCTTGCTCCCGGCCCACAGTCACCCGGATGAATCCCGGCAGACCGAATACATCCCCCGCCCTGACGATGACACCCTTTTTTAGCATTGCCCGGAAGAACTCTTGGGAATCCATGCCCACATTGACCAGGATGAAGTTGCTCTGACTGGGAATGTAGGAAAGCCCCAGACGCTTAAACTCTTCGTATAAGAACGCCTTCCCCGCTCGGTTGACTGCGCGGCTCTCTTGAAGAAACTCTTTATCAGCTAAAGCTCCCACAGCCGCAGCTTGGGCCAGGGAATTCACATTGAAAGGCTCCCGCACCCTGTTGATGGCAAAGACCACCTCTGGATCGCCGATGCCGTAGCCGACCCTCAGGCCGGCAAGGCCATATACCTTAGAGAAGGTGCGCAAAACCATCAGGTTCTTCCTTGAAGCGAGCATAGCCACCGTATCCGGGTAGGAGGGGTCATCGACGTACTCATAGTAAGCCTCATCCATCACCACCAGCACACCGGCTGGCACTGCATCCAAGAACCCATCCAGCTCGTCGGCTCTCACGAAAGTGCCCGTGGGATTGTTAGGATTGCAGATAAACACCATCTTGGTCTTTGGACTTACTGCTTTGGCCATGGCTTCCAAATCAAAAGTGTAGTCCTTCATTGGCACCACCACATCCCGGGCTCCCATCAACCTGGTGATGAACTGATAGCCGCTGAAGGTATGCTCCGACAGAATGACTTCATCCTCCGGATTTAAGAAGGTCTCGGCAAGCATTCTAAGCATCTCATCGGAGCCATTGCCTAGTAGAAGCTGCTCCGGAGCCACACCCAAATGTTGGGCCAGAGCCTCCTTCAAGTAGTAGCAGTTGCCATCGGGGTAGATATGGATGCGTTCCACCGCTTCCTGTAGGGCCTTGACTCCTTTAGGGCTTGGCCCCAAGGGATTCTCATTCGAGGCTAGCTTAATGACATCGCAAATTCCCAATTCCCTTTGTACCTCTTCAATGGGTTTCCCGGGAACATAAGGTTCGATTCGAAGAATGGTCGGTCTGATTTCCGGCAACTTCATCTTGATTGGTGCAAAGCATCCCTCCGGGCGGGAAATGCACCTACCCCCTTTCTATTAGACGCAGAATGCGGACTAAGCCCTACTGTGAGGCCAGGTCAGGCCGCAAACAAGCAGCCTCACCAAGGTAAACATGCTTGATTTCTTCTTGGGTCCGAGGGGTATTGACAAGGAGCAGAACCCGAATGCAGCGGGGCAAGGCGCCAGGCACCGGTATTTCCCGGGTACAGAGCAAAGCCGGCTGGACAAGGCCCATCTGCCGGGCAGCCTTGGCAGGAAATGCGGCATTGAGGTCATCGGTCACTGTGAAGATAATGCTGGCAATATCTTCCCTTGAGAGGTCGTTGGCTTTGATAATCTCCTGAAGCAAGGCTTCGGCAGCGGCTAGGATGAGATCCTCCAAATTTTCCTGAACAGTAATCGCTCCCCTGATACCTCGGACCCCTGACAATGACAGCGCCTCCCAAGGTGTAACGAAATTTGCCTATAGTGTAGCATAAAGCCATATAGCTGTAAAGCAAGGGGTCAATTCAAGTCGACGGCTCTCTTCAGCGCCTGCACTTCCCGGGCCTTGAGTTTTCGCCACTTCCCCGGGGGCAATGAGCCCAACTGAACTGGTCCCAGTTGAATCCGGCAAAGCTTTAGAACCGAATGTCCGACTTTGTCGCACATGCGACGTATCTGCCGTTTGCGCCCTTCCCGAAGGGTAAACTCAAGACAAGTGGAGCCAGGCAGTTCTTGGACCATCCTAACCTTTGCCGGGGCAGTTGGACCATCATCCAAGACAACCCCCCGGGCTAGACCCTGTAGAGCATCCAAGGTAGGACGGCCAACTACTTCCACCAGATAGACTTTCTCCACCCCAAAAGAAGGATGAGTCAGCCGGTGTACTAGATCGCCGTCATTGGTGAGCAGCACCAATCCTTCACTGTCGAAGTCCAGGCGTCCCGCTGGATAGAGGCGCGGCTCAATCGGACCCAAAAGATCCATGATCGTTGGACGGCCCCAGGGGTCATTTACCGTCGTAACATAACCTTTCGGCTTATGAAGCAGGAGATACTCCTTGGCTTCCGGGGTTAGCTTTAGGACTCGACCATCTAAAGATACCGTATCCTTGATTGGGTCTACCTTCGTCCCCAGTTCGGTGATGGCCTTCCCGTTAACCTGAACTCGGCCCTCCTTAATCAGCTCTTCACAAGCACGACGAGAGCCGACTCCAGCCCGGGCCATGAGCTTATGCAGTCTTTCCGCCAAACAGCATCACCCCCGTCCCCAGTATACCATGACTAGAGCAGGGGTTTGGCGAAAACATTGGTCAAACCGAGTCCGTCGATGCGGTCCTCAATTTGTCCCAAATGGGTGGTGTACAGACCAGTCTCCTTCATGCGGTTGAAGTATGCACCACCGGAAAAGGTGTATCTGGTCCCTACTTCCCCCATCCCGATTTGCTCCCGCACCCAGGTGATGAAGTCACCAACGGTCAATTCCCTCGACAAGACTAAGGGGGCCAGGTCCAGGGCAAACCGAGCAGCATTATAGCCGGCCAGGGTGCCTGTGACCAATGCCTCGCTGTGGCCCACAGTCAAGCCAACCTTTTCCCCCGCGCAAAAAAGGTTGTCCAGATCTTGTACTTTTAAGGCATCATCCCGGGGGGTAATCAATCCAAAGCGGACGGAATTGCCCCGACCTCCCCCATAGGGATCGTGATAAGTCACCCTTTCCATGCCTGGCAATCGGCGCAGCTCTTCCAGGGGGAAAAAGGGAGTCATTAGCTTCACCCGGCCATTGTCAAGGAGAACCAAGTTGTCTGCGTATTCAGGGAGGGCATACTGCTGACAGGCCTTACGACCCAACATTTCTCCATGGACCATGTACTTGGGGATAGGTATCAACACGCAGCCGCTGGTGTCTAGCCGATCGGCAAGCCAGCTGGCCAATGTATGTTTGTTAAGCTCGCAGGAGCCGCTCATCCCCAGGGCTTGCTCATGTATTTCCTCTTGGACCTTGGCCCTGGCAGCCAGGCTGACTCTAGGTCCGAAGGTAGGACAACGGAAGATGCACATCACACAGCCAGCGCCGTGGCGAAGACAGTTCCCCGGCGGGCCCGCGGTGCCGGTCGCATCCACGTAGGCCTCTCCTTCAATGATGCCTCCGCTGGCTAAACCCACGCCGACCACCTGTCGGCCCACTATGTGGGCGTCCGTCACCCTGTTTTCAAACAGGAGCTTGATTCCTTTATTTAGAATCAGTTCCCGGACATTCGCTTCGATGACCTCCACATCATAAAGGCTGGCATGCACATGTCCGGGAAAGGAAAGATTTGTATGCCGAGCGCAGTCCTCCATCACCTTGATGATTTCCCCACCGCCCATGCACCTTAGCTCTTCTAGGGCCGTC
>JAAZLZ010000213.1 GCA_012799075.1 Bacillota bacterium | reverse complement strand
TTCTTTTACCTTGGGCCGTGGATGGACAGGGTATTGTTTGCTCCTGGCCGTCCAGAAAATAAGGAGCATCATGCTGATTCCGATCATGAGCCCGGGGATAATCCCGCCAATGAGCAAAGCTCCGATGGAAACCTCACCCATCACTCCGAAGATGACCAGGGGGATACTGGGGGGAATTATTGGCCCAATGACGGAAGAGGCGGCGGTGACCGCTGCGCTGAACTCCCGGTCATATCCTGCATCCAGCATGGCTTTGATTTCAATGGTGCCCAGGCCAGCGGCGTCGGCTACTGCGGAGCCGCTCATGCCCGCAAAAATAATGCTGGCCAAGACGTTTACATGTCCAAGCCCCCCGGGCCACCAACCAGCTATTTTACAGGCAAACTGGAAAATCTTCTCGGTGATCCCGCCGGTGTTCATCAGTTTTCCCGCCAGTAGAAAAAAGGGAATGGCTAGAATGGGAAAACTATTGACCCCATACATCATTCGCTGGGCAAGAACAGCATAAGGCAGAGCGAGGATGCCCCGTTGGATGGCCATGACGGCAATCGCGGTCAGGCCGATGGATAGGGCAACGGGGAGGCCAATGGCAATAAGGAGGAGCAGCAAGCCTCCAAAAAGCATCAGTTCCATGGCGGGACCTCCTGTCCGGTTCTTGCTTGTGATAGTACGTCTTTGATGTCGACTAAAGCCTTGACGGCGAAGAACAGGCTGCAAAAGGCCAGTGGAACATAAAAGATGCCCATGCTAAGGCTGGGCATCGAGGCAGCCGAATAGGGCCAAGCCACCTTCATGCTGGTAAGGGTCCCAAGAAAAGCGCAGATGGCAAACAAAAGCCCTAAGATTGCCCTGACAAGGGCTAGGATGAGATTGCCCCGCGGGCCGATCTTGGACAAAACCCAATCAATGCGAAGGTGGCCGTCGTCCACCTGGACTGCTGCCGCTCCGATGAAAGTGATCCAGACCAACAAAAAACGGGCAAGCTCCTCCGTCCAGGGAACGGCGATCCTAAGTACATAACGGAAGAGGACCTGGGCAAGGACAACGATCACAAGACCAGCCAGCAGCAAAGAGCCGATTCCCTCAAGACGTTCCTTCACAGCCTTCACTCCTCCACAAAAAGGGGGCGGCTGCCCCGCCCCTACTGCAAGAATTCCTTGACTTCATCCCAGATCCAAGGCTGCCATGTAGCGGAAATCCGTTTGATAGTGGATTCGACCGAAGCGGCAAAGGCCGCCTTGTCAACTTCTACAATTTCCATGCCAAGGGCGACCAGTTTCGCTTTAGCTTCCTCCTCCCGGGCTGCTGCCTCGGAGTTAGCCCAAGCCAAGGCCTTATCTGCAGCCTTGAGGATGATGTCCTGCTGCTCAGGAGTTAGGGCCCGGTAGGCTCTGTTGCTGAAGGTCCAGTGGTATACACTTAGCAGGTGTTCAGTGAGCATGATGTACTTTTGCACCTCGTAAACTTTCCCCGTTAGGATAGTCTCAAAGGGATTCTCTTGGGCATCAACTACGCCCATTTGCAGGGCGCTGTAGGTTTCCGGCCATGCCACAGGGGTGGGAAGGGCTCCCGTTGCCTTCCATGTATCAACCCAAACGGGGATTTCCGGCAAGCGCAGCTTCGTCCCCTGCAAGTCGTCGGGTGATGTGATCTTGGTATTGGCGGTGAGGTTGCGAGCCCCTCGGCGCTGCACCCCAAGCAGCATCATATCCGCTTTGTCGGCAAAAACCTTGTTGATAGCCTCGCCAATCGGTCCGGCGTAAACTGCAAACAGGGCATCGTAATCGGGAAACAGAAAGGGAACTTGCATTGGGGCAAGGTCTGGGGTCAAGGTGGCAACGGGGAAATCACCAAACACCACCAGGTCCACCTCGCCGATCTTGATTAGTTCCAGCAGCTCCTTTTCCCCTCCGAGGACTGCTCCGGGGAACAATTCGACCTTGATTTGGCCATTGCTCATTTCACTAACGTATTGTTGGAACTTGCCTGCCGCCTGCTCATCGAGCCCTCCCGGCATGGTGTGGAGTCCAAAGGAAATGGTTGCAGGACCGGCGTTGACCAAGACTGTGCAAATCAGAAAAAGTCCCAGCATAATACTCAGTCTCCGATACATTTTCAGCCCTCCTTTGAGTTGGCGCCAATAGCGAAAGTCTATTAGCACTATTCGTAAAGATATGCCAAAGTCCTGCTTAAACCAGTGTATAGAAGGAATTAATGAGTCGTTTGCGCCCTAGAGATGATATCAGGCGGGTCATCCCTAGGGCGTATTTTGACGGTGCGATCCAAATTCAACCGTTGGGATGATTTTTTTCCTGCTCGGCTGTGCAACAATGATGCTATCGCAAAGGAAGGAGGGCAGGCTATCTAACAATTTGTAAACGACGCTCAAACCAGGAGGTGCTCGCAAAAATGAAAACGATTTCCCGGGTTTTTCTGTTCATGCTCCTCTTACTGGTCGTCCCCGTCGGCGCTTCAGCAAGCCAAATGGAGTTTTATGGTGGATTAACCTACAATACCTTCGACCCGGCGGAAATAAATGAGTTGCTTAAGGACCTGAATGAGGAAGTCATCCCAAAAGAAGAACTTGAATCAAACGAAGAGGCACTTCCATCATTCATTTACGGGATCAAGCTGGCCGGTAACCTAGATTACATCAAATCGACCCCAAAAGAGCTTGCGGAGATCAAAGGCGGCTATGGGGGCTTTCTCGGAGGGCGCTGTTGGCTTCGCCCCGAAATTGCCGTTGGTGCGGAGATCGAACATTTTCGCTTCGGGTCAGAAGGAGGCATAGATGGTCTTCTTGAGGTTAGCGAGTTGACCATTTCCCAATCCGGCGAGGGGGGGTTCGCCTATGAAGTCGGTGATTTGTCCCTTGACGGCGCCCTGGATTTCTCCGTCACGGGTGGAGTCACCGGTTGTGCCCTTGGCGTTGCTTTAAAAGCCTTGCCCGAGGTCGCCATCTTTGGCTCAGTTGGCTATTACTATCTGAACGGCACTCTCGAACAACGTTTGTGGGCCGATTACGGGGGAGATGAAGAGATTTCCGCCTCAGTGAAG
>JAAZLZ010000212.1 GCA_012799075.1 Bacillota bacterium | reverse complement strand
CCATGCCCGTTCTAAACCTTGATAGACTTAGTCTTCACCTCGCGGAACTTTGCGATATTACTACGATACCCTGGAACAACTCTCCCAAAACCCAGCGGGCAGTGAAGGAAACTATGGCCCCCTACCCGAAAGGACTGGACGAGCCCGTCTTCATCACCCTAGAACTTGTCTTTTTCTCTCAAGGAGACGGAAGTCGGCGCCTTATCACGCCCGTGTCAGAGAAATTAAGACTCCCCTGGGATCTTAGCCGGGAGGAATACGCCCCCTGATGGGGTATACAATATATGTAATGGAACCTAGGAGGGTTTAGGGTGTCAACTGATGGCAAACATATAGCTTTGCGGAAACATCCCCAAGGTGAGACCGATGCCGCGCATCCGGACTTGGTTTTTATCCATGGTCTAGGAGCAAATGGCGATGTTTGGGAAAATCAAATAAGCTATTTCAATGATGACTACCAAGTCTGGCTCGTAGAGCTGTGCGGACACGGCCAAGCGCCGCCGGTCCATCGTTCCCTCATCTCACTGCCTTTTCTCCCCCAGGACGAATGTTCCATTGAACAGATGGCAGCGGAGATTGCTGAGGATCTGGAGAAGAATCACACAGGCAGCGCCGTCCTCGTCGGCCACAGTTTGGGGGGAGCCATTGCAATCAAGCTTGCCGCCAATTACCCGGATAGGGTAAAAGCCTTGGTGCTAATCGACACTCCCGTCGTCCAGAAGGCCAAATGGGTCCAAAAACGTCTCGCAATGAATGTTTTCCGGCGCCAGTTTCATCGCACGGTCCAACAGGTCTTTGCCATGATGTGCGAAAATGCGGAGACGGCCCAGCGGGTCATTGCCGATGCACTGAAGGTTGACAAGAACTCTTTCATTAGCTTGATCAAAGAAGTAATGGACATGGATTTGGTTAAAGAGCTGAAGCAAATCGCCGTCCCTTCCCTGCTTGTTTTGGGCTCCCGCATGGCCAAGGACAAGGAGAAGCTGCCGATCTTCATTTCGGCGCAAGGCTATGATGAACTGAGCAATAAGACTGTCGAATATCGTTCCGATGTGGGTCATTACATAATGCTGGAGAAGCCCGAGTGGCTCAACAAAATGATGACCGCATTCTTGAACAAGCTCACTAGTTCAGACTAAGGCCCCATGCCTGCTCCCCGAGACTCGATCGATAGGAGCAATATGCTGCTCCTATTTTAGTGTGTCTACAAAAGAGCATCATCAACTGGTAGAGAGGGAGAAGGTGCAGCCCTGCACCGACCAACATGAGCCAAACAGTAGTCAAGTCCCACTCAGAACAGCACGCTTTGCGCCGACTAGGCATCGCGGCCTTTCTTATGGACACCGGCCTGGGCATGGTCTCTTTGGCTTTGCCCTTATGGGCCCTGCATCTTTCCGCGTCTTCCTCCCAATTAGGTCTGCTTGGTGCTGCCATGCGCCTTCCTAATATGCTGTTGGCCTTAACTTTCGGGCGGCTTTCCGACACGTTGGGACGGAAGGTGCCGACAATCGCTTCGTGCCTGCTGCTCTCCGTAATCTACGCCATTACGCCGATGGCAGGAAGCGTAATGACTTTGGCCCTTTTTGCAGCCCTGACCGGGGCGTCCGTAGCCCTTTTTTGGCCCTCGATGCAGGCTTGGGTAGGCGACCTGCGGCCGTCAAGCAGGTCCCTGGGCGCTTCAACCAGCAGCTTCAACGCTTCGTGGAGTGCAGGGTCGATGATGGGCAATCTCCTCGCCGGAGCCCTTTTTCAAGCCCATATCGGACTGCCTTTTTGGTCTAGTTCGCTCCTTGTCCTCGTGATTGCCGCTTTCTTGATCCGAACTCCCACCGCCGCACCCGCCCGACCGCAGGAGGATGCAGTCGTTGATTCAACCCGTCCAGACCACGATTTCTTTTTACGAGCCGCCTGGATCGGCAACTTTTCTATTTATTTTACCTTCGGCATCATCATGAATCTTTTTCCCGAGCTGGGCCATGCGGAGTTTCATCTGTCGCCCTTCTCCATTGGTGCTTTGATTATGCTAATGGGTCTTGCCCGCACCATCGTCTTCTGGTATATGGGCAAATGGGTCGATTGGCCCTATCAGACCCGGTTCATTTTCCAGAGTCTGCCGGCAACGGCCTTGGCTCTGATTATTATTGCCCTCGCGCCCGCGGCCTGGCTTCTTATCCCCGGCTTTGTGATCCTTGGCATCGTCTTGGGCTTTTCCTTTAACAGCAGTCTTTTCTACTCCCTGAATGCACCGGAAAATGTGGGGGCAAAGGCAGGCAAGCATGAGACAATGGCCGTGGGGGGAATCATGACCGGCTCCCTTCTAGGGGGGATCTTGGCCGATGCCTTTGGCCTGCGCAGCCCCTATCTGTTTGCCGCTCTTTTTGTCAGCCTTGTTTCCCTGCGGCAGCGACAAATATTAAAGGGCCTGTGATTAATCACAGGCCCAAATAGTTTCCCGGCAGTGACCTACTCTCCCACCCCGTTGCCAGGGCAGTACCATGGGCGCTGGAGGGCTTAACTGCTGTGTTCGGAATGGGAACAGGTGTGG
>JAAZLZ010000211.1 GCA_012799075.1 Bacillota bacterium | reverse complement strand
TTCAAGAGCCCAAATAAGGGTCACGCCAGCGTATTTGGAGGGTTATTTGAATGGAAAAAAGGCTATCAATGTGATGAACTTGGGCCAGGACGACTACTCTGTTGTTGTTAGAGTAGTCAAAGGGGCCCATGATCTCAACGGCAATCCCATAATAAGCATGAACAACACAAACATATCCGGTCCTTATTGTCGGCCAATTCCTGCCCGGTTCTTGTTGCAATCGGGTGAAGAACGCGAAATTTGTTTGGCCGTTGAAGGTCTTAAGGGTACTGAGGGTGGCGTTTATCCAATTGTCCTTTTTGAATTCCGCCCAATCATAGAAGCAGAAGCGAGACCAATTAGCACTACGTATAGTATGGCGGTTCTTGGTCTGCTGACTTCACCGGATAATCAAGATGTACGTGGCAGAATTGGGGAAATGACGATATGTCAGTCGAACGATGGAAAGTCATTCGAAGTAAGCATACTAGTTGAAAACACAGGAAACGTTCATTTTCTACCCGAGGGGGAAGTTGTAATCCTTGGTCATGGGATGGAGTTATGTCGACTCCCGGTTGAAACGGGGATCATTCTGCCAACCTATGCGCGTCAATTCAGGGTAGTTTGGTTTTCAGAGCATACGACCCCCGGTCCTTATGTCGCACGAGCCATGTTCACTTTGGATCATAAGAATGCCGTTTGGCTAACAAGAGATTTAGACTTTGAGATAGGGGCATCCGGGTTGACCAATCTAGGAGAATAGAGTTTGCCGGGATGTTGCAACGAGAGAATAGCGTCATTCAGGAGTCTGTTGTTAGAAGACCTGGTGGATTCGCGATGCTTGAACAAGCGTAGGACACAATGGAATGACACCATGCCTGATGTTGAAGGTCGGGAGCTTTGTTCATGAGGGTGAAACATCTTTTTTGGAACCGACTTCTTACACATATTATCGCTTTATTGATACTTCTTCCGTTTGCCAACGGAAAAGCAACAGCTGGCGTAAGTACACCGATACAAGTCAAATTCGGCAGCTTGGTTCCCAGCCATACGCCTCATTATTCGTCAACAAGACAGCATATCTTCGTACACTCACCGGATGTCCCATGGTCTTTGTATGCTCAGGCAAGTACGAATCTAAGAGGTCGAGGTGATAGTAGGAACACTATTCCAATTCAAAGACTGGAATGGTCCATCGATGGAAATCATTGGAGTGTCTGTGCGGGAACGGGCCAAGAAGTGCTGTTCGATCAACCTCCGACGGGTACAACTGGGCTCATAGTTGGCATAGACTACAGGTTGCATGTGTCATGGGACGACGTTCCAGACTTGTACACAGCAGAGGTTCTTTATACCCTAGCTGGCGGCGGCACGTTGGCTGCGTCCTATATCAGCCCAAATCCATTCAATCCTCGGGAACATGAATCGGTAGCGCTGAGCTATTGTCTCCAGACTGCAAGTGCGGTGTGCGTAGAGATTCACGATGAGGAAGGTGGACTAATGTTCGAAGGAGTTGCCCTTGGTGAAGCGGGTTGGAACCGGTTTTCGTGGGATGGTGTGAAAACGGACGGGGAATATCCTGTGTCGGGGCAGTACTATTACAGGATAACTACCCCTGACGGCATTGTCGCCGCCGGCATAATTGACATTGAGTCATCTTGGACCAGAGAGAATGCACCAGTTGTGACAACGCTCCGGAAGGACCCACCTGGCGATCGAGGGGCCCTTCAATTGGCCATTTCCCCCTCGGTCTCAACTGCATCTGTGGGGGATGCGGTTGTGGTTCTACTGGAAGTCACTGCCAACGATGACTTGGTTGGAGGGGTATTGGAACTTGAATTACCACCCGCTCTAAGCCCTGTTTATGCTAAACCGGCTCCAGAGTCCCAGTCTCAGCAAGAGTTGAGGTGGCTACTGCCTCGGATTCCCGCTAAGGGTGTTTTTAGGGTTGAATTGGGTGTGACTGCAGTTCCCGGTGTGCCCAGGGGCATATATGAAATCAAGGCTAGGGCTAACGGTCACTTTGGAATGAATAGGTCGTCAACTGCAATTGAACAGGTCGCCATTAACATTAGAGATGAACCTCTTTTTACCTATGGACGAGTGATAGGCAGAGTCGTTGATGAGTCTGGCCTAATGGACAACCTAGATGGCCTCTTTGTGTTCATTGAGGGGCTTGGGACCATCAAAACCGGTGCATTCGGCTTCTTCGAGTGCAAGCTGCCGCCTGGTCGTTACTTGGCTAGGCTGGACAAGTCCTCTTTGCCGACTGGGATATCGGCAACCCCCCCCGTTGCTCCCGTGGAAATTTCAGCTGGGTCGTCCGCCAGAGTAATTTTCCGACTGATGCGGCAGACAGATGATGAAAGGCCGGATAGATGGGGATATCTCCGGATGAGCTTCGATGAGGATTGGCCTTCATTAGTCGGGGGCATAAGTATTGACTCCAAGCTGGGTCGCTGGTCGGTGCGGGGAGATTGGTGGTCTCAGCAGACTCCAGAAGAACTGGAGTCCTTCCGGGATAAGCGCTATGCTTGGATATCATCTACTAATCGGCTTAGGTTCTCGCACGACAATGTTGAAATAAGGGTTGGAGAAGAAGTGTCAACCTTGGAACACATCTTTGGGACCGGGGAGTCAATTGCCGTCCGGGGCGTAAATGCATCTTGGGATCGCGGCGGCATTTCTATTGGACGCGAGTTGAACGGTGGAATCCCATACTTCTCAGCTGTTTATGATTACCCATTGAATCAGCAGCCCTTTCGATTGACCCTTAGGGTTCGTGATGGAAAAGGACTAGGGTTGGCTGCAGCAACGACAAGACTGGTGAACTTGGGCAAGATAGATCTGGACGGTTCCATTACGAGAAGCAGTGCCAATACTTGGGGCGGCGCCTTGGGTCTTGGATGGGAGCGGCAGCTGTCCGTTGGGAGACTCCGCGGTGCCCTTCGGCTGCGACTTGATGGCCGCCCCGAAGTTGACTTTGGAGTGGGATGGAATCGTTCTGAAGGTTCGTTTGGATTTGGATTTGGGCTGGACAAGACCTTCCATGCAACAGCCCGAACGGGGCGGGGAAACTGGCGGCTGGATGTCAACGATTCGTCTCCATGGAGCCTTTCCTGGCAAGCTGCCGATGGACAACTTACTCTAGGAGTCGGCAATAGCTTGATTGACCTAAGCGGTAGACATGAATGGGGCAATGAAGGAGCTCTATTATGGTCCATGCAGCCAGGCCGCAGGCCGTTGTTGGCAGCTTACGATGACACACCCCATACATCATGGCAGGTGCGCTTGGGCAAAGATGCAGGGGGCGAACTTGGCTTCCGGTTCGGTCCTTGGGATGTGGCGGGAGGATGGGGGCAGGGGATTTGGGGAGCGGTTTCCCGCTGCTTTGAAGACTTTCGATTGGAACTGAACCTAGGTGCGAATGATAATAAGGCGGACATCGGGCTTGCCGCTGCGTATGTACCCCGGAGCGGACCCCTTTGGGTGCAAGCGGAACGGTATTGGTCTGCATCAGGTGCGGCCGGCGGTGCTGCCATCCATATCGGCTGGGATGGAAGCCTTGGCATGTCGGGAAGCCTTATTGCCAAGGAGGAAGGTGCAGGAGGAACTCAGGTTCTTACTCGCCAGGCCGCCCTGGGCATTTCGCTGCCCCTAGGCTCCCACACCAACCTCTTCGGGCAAGGCTTGCGACTTTGGCAATCCCCGTCTGGAGAACGGATCGGTGCTTGGGCTTTTGGACTGCAAAAGTCCCTTTGGCAAGACCTGAAGATTAAGGCCGGGTGGCAGTTTGCCCCCGAAGGGAAAACGCTGCCTATTTACCATCAAGGTGCGGGTCCTTTTCTGGAGATAAGTTGGTGGTAGCGGCTGGGAAAGGAAGGTTTGGGTGTGCTCCTTGAGGCGGTTCACCACGAGTCTGGAGGCAGTTACGCTTATCCCGAAGGAAAAGGTCTTCGCTTGCTGCTCCGAGCTGCCAAAGGAGATTTGGCTCACTCCTGGGTTCTCTTCCGCGACCCCTACGATGGGCAGAGCGAACGCATTCAGCCTATGTCCAAGTGGGGAGCAGACGACCTCTTCGATTACTTCACCGGGACAGTTCATCTTTCCACAAGGAGATTCCAATATCTATTTCTATTGGAAGACCGAAGAAGGCGAATATGGTTCAATGAAGCCGGGTTTCACCAGGAACGGCCCCACTGGGGCGATTTTCGCTTCCCCTATCCCTACCTGCCGGAACCGTATCGAAATTGGCTGGGAAATGCCGTCGTATACCAATTGATCCCCGATCGATTCAACTCGGAAACTGACTCTCTGAGCGAAGGATCTAAACGGGAGGGCCGAACAAGGGGGAGTCTTGTCGGCATCAATGACAAGTTGGACTATCTTTGCGAACTGGGCATCAACGTTTTGTACCTTAATCCGATTTTCAAGGCCATGAGCCAGCATCGGTACGATACGATCGACTATTTTCAAGTGGACCCCGAGCTGGGAGGAGAAGAACAGCTGCTCCTCCTTGTTGAGGAGTGTCATGCTCGCAAGATCCGAGTGATTCTTGATGGGGTGTTCAACCACTGCGGGTATGAGTTTTTTGCCTTTCAAGACGTGGTGACCCGGGGCGCAGGGTCACCCTACAAG